>CALCZU010000030.1 GCA_937903155.1 uncultured Bdellovibrionales bacterium | reverse complement strand
GAAGAAGCCTTTTCCCAAGCTTCTTTTAGTAGACGCTCGCCTTCAAGGACTCGATGGTGGCGAACTGATCCGAGAAATCCGAGAGAAATTTCCAGCAGCCTCATCTAGTCGTTTCGTCGGTTACTCTGCGATTTCCCATACGCCTCTCACCAAGTGCCTCGAACAGACCGTCCATTCTTTCTGGGAAAAACCGAACGATGTCGACGTCTTTATTTCGCTGATTTCGAGGGAGTGGGCGATTTTTACTGGCAATCTTTAAACGCCATATCCATCGAATCTCTCGAGTTATGCGTTTTGTAGTTAAACTCATACGCTCTCTCGATACATTCTCTGGCAGAAGCACGAACCGACATTGCCCCGTCAGCCGCTCTATCGACCGAATCCGGCATATTCGAAGTCATATAATATTTTTCATAAGCAAATTGAATGATCGGCAATTTTCCACGCGACCTTTTCGCTTTGGACGTCGCTCGATCGAGTGCGTCGACGGTATTCATCGTCGTGTAATATTTATCGTACATCCATTTTCCGACTTCGACATCCACACGATCCCGGCAAGCTTCGGTCGCTCGTGCATTTGCATCCGCGGAAGACATCACTTTGTAATAGAGCTCGTAAGCCCATTTCACACATTCCATACTGGGCTGAGCAAAGAGGCTTGTAGTACTTAAGAAAACAAAAACGCCTAAAAGAGATTTCATGATTTTTCCCGTTTAATTAATGATCAGTCGACAAGTTTTGTACTCTTTAATCCCTGCAGCAGATTGAATCTCGACTAAAGCAGGTACAAGAAGATTCATTTGATCAATCGTATTTGAGAAAATGCTGACTTCGCCTCTCCACCGATAGCTGCAGATCGCATCTGCAAGATAGTAAGCACTTGTGCCCAAGGGACTGCTGGCTCGAATGTCGCTAAAAACATTTCGGTTATAATAGTCCACAAACGCTGCGGCCGAACGCGCCTGATTGGCAAATAACGCGTCACAAGCCTGACCCGTACAACGTGTATCTATCAGATTACGAATCACTTTGATCTGCCTGCAAAGATATCCGCCCGGCACCGAATCACAATCTAAATTCTGTGGATCCGCACTCGCACTCAAAGCGAAAAAGAAAATGAAAGAAAAACTAACGAATTTAAAAAGACGCATCTAAAACCCCCCAATGATTTTCCACGAATAGCGATCTGTTTTAACGCTGTCAAATTTTTAACGGGAGATTTATTGAAAGCGAATCGATCTGTTAAAGCCATCTGCAAAACGCTTACGTTTCCTTTAAAATTTCGTGGTATTTGTGAAATTGCATTAAACATGGGGGAAATAAAAAATGAAATTTTGGACCGCGATCGTATTGGGATTGACAGGATTGCAAGTGGCTTTAGCTGCAGACCAAGCCAAACCTTTTTCGTGTAAATACAATGACGACGACGGAGAGGCCACTCGCTTGTATAAACGCGTCGAAAGCAACGCCAGCGACTGGTACAGCCGTTACAAAGCAATTCAGTTTTGCAAACGCGCGAACGGTCAAGGCAGTTATGTACTCATTGAAGAAGAATTGATCCATGGGTTTAAGGTTTTAAATCCAGCGAGGGCAATACTCTCCTCTAAGGCAGAACCTGAAGGAGTAACCTCGTACCATATCGCGGATGATATTGATCAGGTAGTCTTACAAGTTTCCGCCGATGAAAGCCTAATGAACGCTCTGGGCAGTTGGAATGAAAAGAAGTATTCCGCAAAACTCAAACTTGTTTGGAGCAAATAGCAAAGCGAAAGATGCCTCTATATCTTGTTCACTGCGGTTATTACGACAAACAAATGGCGCGTGGGTTTTATGAAACCCACGTCAATTTCTTCGTCGTCGCAAAAGATTTTAAAGAAGCCCGAAAACGCGCTAAAGAAAAAAAAGAGTTTCTAACTCATCAAATGCATATCGACGGAATTCAAGAAATCGTAGCCGTCGACGGCTATGAAGTTCATCTCAAATCCAAACCTAAACTTAATGAAATGTCTCAAATCCTAAACGAACGGCGCCGCGGCCACCCACCGCTCCTAGTAGAAACTTCCAAAGACTCCTTTTGAAACTAAAACGGTACGGCCTACCTTTTCGACTGTACCCCCAACCTTTTTACATTTTCACTGCGCGACGAGCGCAAATGCGACGTACCATTTGTCGTCGCTCAGAACGCATCTGGAATAAATCAGATCTTTCTTAGCTTGAGATACCTGCTCGCGATACGCATTGCATTCTTGTTCTGTAGCAATCGGTTCTATTTTGGATTTCGGGATCATTTTTTTAACTACTTCGGAAATGTATTTTACTTGATCTGAGTCCGGGAAGTACCGAGGAACGGTTCTCGTTTCGGAGATGCTCTCCTCGATATATTTTAAGCCCGCTTGTTGGTATTTTACGTCGATAGGTAACTTTGCGTTTTCTTTTAAAGTCGCCACAATCATGTATTGACCTTTTGTCTTTTCGTCGGCCAGCGGTGAACAGAAAAAAACTGTGTTAGGAACTTTTTCTTCAACTTTAGTTTTGAACTCTTTGCAGAGGTCGAGGGAATTGAAAGCGTCTTCGACTACTTTAAATTGAGGCCCTGCGAATAGGCTCGGTCCGAAGAGAGAGAATGCAAACGCTAGAACGAAAAACTTTTTCATATATTTCCTTTCATATAATCTACCAGGTCCGGACACAGTTATATTTCAAACCGAAGGCATAGGTATTATTTTTAAGTACAATCTCAATCGAAAAGTTGTCTTCCAACTACAAAGACAGGCCAAAGGTACGGAAATTTTCGACCTATCTTGCTCGCCAATCGTATCGGTGAATGGCAGGACCTAGCGTCGGATCTTTTGCTTTAATCGCTGTAATGAGCGGATCACAGAGTTCTTCTGTATTTAAAAGCCGTTGGATCTGGTTCTCGCGGTAGTATTCGAGCCTTTCCAGTCGGCGCTCGCGTTGTTCGGCAGTCTCTTTTTTGGAGGCCGGTCTGTCTCGATTCATTTCTCTTTGAAAAAGCACCGCTAGTTTTTCGAAAAAAACTTTCTTTTCCCAAGAGTTGTTGAGATCTGTCTTTTTCGATTCTAGAAGAAGTTTTTTTAATTCAGGAATGTCTTGGGCGAGTTCCAATTGCAAAATTAATTTTTGGGCGGGATTTAAGCGAAAGCCTAACCCCAATTTCAACCAGGACGAAAGAAAAGACACATCGTCTTTAATAGGAAAAAGAGGCGCCACAGAATCTTCTCTCGCGAGGGCATAATGTAAATCTTCAGCGTGGTCGAAATCGATATATCGGACCTCAAATCCATCCGGGCCTTCACGAATGAGAACATTTTTCCAGCTAAAATCGTGAAAAATAATTTTTTTATCATGAAGCTTTTTCATTCCGTCGAGAATCGCAAAAATAAAACTCTGGCTATATTTCTGAACTTGCGGATCCTGATTCTGAGGATCAATTTTTTCGGAAAAAATGTGGTAGGGCGAAAAAGAGTTCGATTCAACCCCGTGGTTCTCCTCCATTCTTTTTTCAACCGACTTTGCAGGCAAATTAGGATCAGAATATTCCGAATAAATCGGCATCAGGACCCCTGTTTTAAACTCATCGCCTACTTTCATTGCTATCTGAGTAACATTGCGATCGGTTCTTTGAAGAAGGGGGAATTTTTCTGCCGCATTCGCTTCTTCTTCCGGAAAAGGCACTTTAAAAACAGCACGCTCTTTTTCATTTCCGACAAGATAAACCGTTCCTTGGTTCCCGGATCCTAAAACTTCAAGGATATTCAGGTCGGAACGAAAGGGGATCACCACACTGACGACAGGCTTACGAAGCCTAATCAGCGCCAGAAAATCCCAAATAGTGCAAGCAAGCACGTCGTTTACTGGAAAAAGCAGAAATAAAAAAAGAGCTCCTTTTGTCCAGATATTCATTTCTATTACTAATCCTTTGTTTCGGCAGTGAAGTAACCCGTTTCTACCCTATTTCTAAGCCTTTTGGAAGAAACGCAAACGGTACGGCCAACGCAAACGGTACGGCCTACCTTTTCGGCCGTACCCCCCACCTTTTTACAATTTCTATGCGGTCCCGAAGTGACAATTTTTGTAGCTAGTAATGAGAGTTTCGTCTGTGATACTTACTCCCGCATGCCTAAATTTAAAATTGCACTTTGTTTTTTAGTCTTGAGTTTCGCCTCTCTCGTCATGAGCGATGAGCCCGCGAAGAAAACGATTTCAGAAACTGCGGAACACTTTTTACAGTTAAAACTGACAGTCGAATTCAAAGAGACGGATCTCTCTAAGCAATCCCGCGAGGTACAGGATAAGATTAAAGCGCTCGCTCAAAAACTTCACAGGCTTCCAGAAAAGCCTAGGAAAGTAGAAGAGTTTCAATCAGCGGTTCGTAACCTCGGCACGAGTTACAATGATGTCACAAAAGCAATCCACGACACTCCTGAAAATCAGAATTTAAGAAAGAAATTAAGCATCAATGCAAAAGCGAGATACATGGCCAGTTTTCAAGTCCCTCATTCCGAGCAAATGATAGTGAGTCTCTGGATACTGCAATCCGCGCTCGAAGATTTTAGCGCTCGCTTGCCTGAAGGCGCTGATACCGAAGCGTTAGCAAAACTGAGAAGTCTTACAAGAAACACCGAAGTTTTCATCGCGCGAATTAAAAAGTAAGTTCTTACGTTGGCGAGCGTCAGAAAAACGGAGAAATTGAGAACGTCTCAACGAAATTGAGCGATGATTTCGTCGATATGGGGTTGTACGGATTTCGGCAGAGAATCGAAAATGTTTCGCCGGTAATTCCCAAAGTCGATAAGATACACTTGCCCTTGAGGGGTCAATAAAAATTGCGGGTTAGGGGTATAAAGATAATTCGCGTCTAAGAGTTCGCCGATTTCTTGAATTTCTTTTACCCAAAGTTTACGGATGGATGCCTCAGCATAAAGCCTTGCCATAGCGACGCCATTACCGGGTTCGTTTGGCAGTCCTACAAACCAGGAGTCAGGCACTTTCTCAAAAACGATCCCAAAATCTTTGTTCCTAATCTCTGTAATTCCAAGAAATTTTGGACCTCTTCCAAGGTCACTGAAAAATTTCGCTAAAGAAACTTCTCGTTGAAAATCTTCAAGTCGTTCACTTTGGGCTTCGTCGCCACTGCCTTGGGTTCTAATCCGTTTCACCACAACAGGGGTGTTGCGATACACGCCTTGGTAGATTCCAACGCTATCGGTGCTCGCAGCGATGGAATGGACGTTTCTTAATCTCAAGTTATTGATTCTGTAAGGGCGGATAAAACGCCATTTTCCGATGCGGGATAAGACCCCCGTACAGGGCGTAGATGGAGCGAAGCGGGACTTAAACGGATACCAAAATGCAGATGCCCTCTCTGTATGGAAAAAGGCAAAAATAAGGAGCAAAGCGATCGAAGTTCTGCGAATCAAAGTAAATCTCGTCTACAAAATTAGCGGTCTATTTACTTCACGGCCGGAAAATTATCCACTACCAAATCGTGCAGTTCACCTTGCACATGCAAGGTAAGTTTATCTCTAATATTTTCAGTCAGATCGCCATGCTTTCAGAACTAGAACAAAAGGTACTTACTTCCCCTGGAAACCACATGCGTTATTTTGACGCGTATGGTTTCCCCGGGAAGTAAGTACCTTTTGTCTCCTAGCAAGTGAACCAAGAAAAGCTTTCTCTTTATTGAATGAATTAGGAGATCTTGAAGCGACTGTCACTTCACTTGGGGAAACAAGCTTTTCTGTTCTTAACTTTTGTATTGTTCATTCGGGCAGAAGGGATTCGGCGAAGGTGTTCAAATCAGCAACCGCTTGTTTAAGCAAACGAGGAGAGTCTTTATAGGTTCCCTCAATAAACAATTCTTTAATCGCTAGAAAATGAGCTTTAAACTTCACTAGGTTTTTCAGTTTGTCGTTGAGCAGATCCAAAACCAGAGAATTCACTTTAGGCGATCGACTCCCACGGTGCGGATGGAATTTCGCAGCAAAATTTGAGAACCATCGAGAGTTCCGGACTTCGGGATAATATAAATCAAAGGTCAAACTGTTGCCGTTGGGGACTAACTCTAAGAAAATACGGTCGACCATCGACTGTCTGAATTTAGATTTAGACCATCGCCCGAGATTCTCGATCTCGGATGTCGTTTCGAAATTCTTCTTTGCTTCTCGAACTTCAATCAGAGCATCTTCAACCAAATCCATAACAATGTTTATATTTCCCCAAATCCTCGAGGAATGATCAGAATATTCAAAATCTCGACTCATTTGGAGAGAGTAAGTGTAAAACTCTTCGAAAGGAAAACCATCCGCGTAAGTACTGTTCCTAAATTTTTTCCCGTTTTTGGCGGATAGTTGAGCAAAATAAAAACAGTCTTTGCCAGTGAGACTCAAAAAATCCAGAATCGCATGGCCTTTTTCGTGAATCGCAAGGGGGGTCGGGCGACCTTCTATAACCTCGAGGTCAGAAATAAACACGGTACGCAAATCTGGGTCGTAAAGTGCCCCTGTGTATTCATCAAAAAGACCAGGCGCATAGACTACCGCCAAGACGCCATATTTTTCTTTCAAGTCTAAAGCATACTCATTTAGCTCTGAGGCCATCTCCGGAACGATGAGGAAATGTTTTCCCAATTTCCGGTTTTCCTTCATCAAAACTTTAACGCCCTTAGATTTAAAAAGTTCCTTCGCACCCTGAATTCTTTCCGCGTTCAATGTCTTTGCAGCTTTGTTTAAGAGCGCACGACAGGAAGGCCCGTATTTGGCATTTGCGATCGAGGTCGCAAGTAAGAGAAGCAAAATGAGGGGGAATCGAAACATTCAATCAAGACCTTTTTGGGAAGCGAAGTCTTTATCAAGACTAAGTGCAAAACTCAATGAGACGCTCCGGCAGACGCGGCCAAGACTTATCTCTAATATTTTCAGTCAGATCGGCGGGCATTCGGAACTGTAAAATAGTCCGTGCCATAAGTCGTTAAGAATGCTACAAAATTTGCCTACCGGGGTGTAGCGCAGTTGGCTAGCGCATCTGCTTTGGGAGCAGAGGGTCGTGAGTTCGAGTCTCGCCACCCCGAAATTTTCGCCTCCTGGCGAAAATAGAATGAGATCGAGAATAAGCATGAGCATGAGAGAAGCAAGATTGAAGCACTAGGGCGAAAATTGCCGTCTTATGCTCATTCTTATTCTCGAGCTTACGCTCCCGTTCTCCCGATGAGAGCTGAAAGTACGGCCAACGTTTTTGTGGATTTCTTAAATCTAGAATTTTACTTCCTGATTTCCCTCACAAACTCGCACTAAGTTGCTGGATAGTCTGGTAAAAAGTCTTGTGATTTAATATCCTAATGCACAATTTGGCCGGTCACTCCATTGTCGTTGTAGACGACGATACGTCTTTTTTTCCTGTTTATGAGTCTGTTCTAGAAAAATACGACTGTTCTTTAAGTCTTTTTCTTTCTGCGAGTGCCGCTTTGAAAGAGCTTTCAACCGGGCCTACCCCGACCTTATTAATCGTAGATCACTTGCTGACAGAAATGTCGGGACAGGATTTCCTGGAGGAGCTAAAAACCCTGCGTGCTGATATTTTCGAAAAAACTTTTATCTTAGGGTTTTCCGGCAGCAATGCCAGTTCTCAATTGCTGGATTCGTTTAAGAATTGGATTCATGCTTATGCTCAAAAACCCAATGATCTCTCAGTTTTGATGGCGTTGATGAAACAATATACCGATAAGTGTGGAATCTCATTGAAAACCCGACGATCCTGATGGAGCTCATCAACGAAATGAGATATAAGGGCGCCTATGGGAAAAATTGCTGAGCTCGTCTCAAAAAAAATTAGGTCACTTAGAAAGCAAAACGGTATTTCTCAGGCCGACTTGGCGAAGAAAGCCAATATTTCTTCCCGATATGTTTCACAGATCGAGAATGCGGCTCCTAATACGACTTTGGGAACGGTCGAAAAAATCGCAGAAGCTCTAGATGCCCCCCCACAAGCAATCCTTTGTCCCGAGGGTTCAGGCACCGCGACCAAACAGTCTTTGCGAATCATCGACAAATCTATCTTGCTCCTTCAGAGCCTTAAAAAAACTCTAACCTGAAGTTAATCACTCGTCTCAGAGAGATAAGCCTTAATCGTTTCGGCATTTGCTGAGTAATCCACGAAAATCCAATCGGATTGAATCGAATAGACCTCGAACTTCTTGCCAATCACGATCTTCGAAAGAGGTCGCATCTTAAAAGGCGCTCCCTTGCTAATTTCGATCATCGTGTCCAAACCCTTCTCACATTGAGCAAAATCCAAATCGCCACAGCTGACGTCTTTTTGGAAACCGTCTGTCGCCAATTTCGTTTTGGCACGAATCGGTCCCATTGCATCGGGCTGTTTTTCGAGGTGTTTTTTAATGGTGTCGACATCTGCAGAGTAATCGATTTGCACAAAGCCGCTCGGAGCTAAATCCTTGAAGCTTTTTTCGATCGTAATCGCCGTAAACTTGTCGGTCGGAAAAAGGGAGCTCTTACTGAGTGACAGCATTTTATCCGTTCCGATGAGACAGTCTTCGTCTGTCATTCCAAAAACACAGATGGCGAATGATTTGGACTCTTGATAGAAACGAACACGTTTGTCCTCAATCTCTTTCTTCAACTTCTCTTTCTCATTTAAGGGCGGAGGCGTCACCGGAGGCGGTGTGGTTCCCGGCCCGCTCGAAGTATAAGACCACTTTCCTTGGTCGTCTTTTGTAAATTCCCAACGGATGCGTCCTTGCGCAAGAGCGACGTTCATCACATATTTTTTGATGCCTTCTTGTAATTTGATATTGGCTTTAATGTGCATGTCTTTTGTAAAAGACTGCAGCGTACAAGCACCACTCGCAGGGGTGTAATAAACAGTGACCCAAACATCGACGTCTTTCGTGTCGCCGAGAATGACGTGACTTAAATCGAAATCCGTCCCTTGGAGTTTGCCGCAAACATTTGCTTCATACTCCACTAGAAAATCTGTTTTTATCATAGGGTCGGCTTCACCCTCGTCAGGAAAGGTAAACGTTGCGGCATACGCTTTATAAATCGTGGCAGTTTTACTCGCAGCTTGCGAGTGAACTGAGAAAAGCGAAAGAATCAGAAAAAAAGAAAGAAAAGACGTCAATGATCTAAACATTAAAAACCCCCATTGCCCGGGAATATCTCCGACGCCGAGCAAAGTCCAATCTTTTTAAATTTTTTTGTGAACACCTGATTTTGACAACTTTAATTTTTTCGCTATCGTCGTGAGCATGATGCAGAGTTCACAATCGCGATTTCCTGACAACTTGCCCTCTCAATGGCGGGCGCATCTTTCAGACGAAAAAGACAAAGAATACTTCAAAAAGCTGACTGCGTTTTTAAAATCCGAATATCAAACTCGTCAGACGATTTTTCCTTCGAAAGAAAATGTTTTGCGAGCGCTACAATCGTTAGATTTAGAAAATGTGAAAGTCGTGATCTTAGGACAAGATCCTTACCATGGTCTCGGTCAAGCCGTCGGTTTGAGTTTTGCAGTTCCCAATTCGCTGAAAAAGAAACCACCGAGTCTGGTGAACATTTTTAAAGAGATCGAAGCGGATTTAAGTAAAAAAGTGAATCGAGAAGATTCTGAACTGACGTCATGGGTCGAACAAGGGGTTTTGCTTTTGAATACCGTTTTAACCGTGCGCGAATCTCAGGCATTTTCTCACCGGGAAAAAGGTTGGGAGAATTTTACCGATCGCATTATCAGTCTTTTGAATGATCGAAAAAATCCAATTGTCTTTATTCTTTGGGGAGCTCCCGCGCGAAAGAAAAAGGCGCTGATCACGAATCCTCAGCATCACATCATTGAGTCGGCGCATCCCTCGCCGCTCTCTGCACATAACGGCTTTTTTGGATCGCGACCCTTTTCCAAAGCAAACGCACTCCTCAAAAAACTTGGGCAAAAACCTATCGATTGGGAAGTGACTAAGTAAATTACCCCGTAAACTTTTATTTCTTTTTTTCGGCGCGAGGGTTTACTTCAAACACGACAACCGGATTCTTCCGGAGGCGAATTTTCTCTTCCCAATCCGCCGGATAACTTCTCTCATATTTCCTGAATTGAAGGTAAGCAACGCCTCCGGGAATAGCAAAATTTGTCAGATGGTCAATGACTTTATCGCCATGCTTATTGAACAAATGGCCGCTGATATTAATGTTAGCAGCATATATCTCGCCACCGCGAGGCATAAAGACGTTTCCAAATGCACTCATGAAAGCTTTTCCGTCGTCACCGCGCGCGACTGAACAAGCATTGAACCGAATCTTTGCTCTCGCTTCGAACAAGTCGGGAATCGGGATAAAGTGGCCCCTTTTAGATTCGAAGTCGTAACTGAATATCCTATCGTCTCGTTCGATGCGATCGATTGCAGCCTTGTCGAACGGAGGGATATCCCCTCCAATGCCGACAACTCCGGAGCTTCCATGAGAATTCACTTCCAAACGACAAATCTTTTTACTGCGGGATTTCACCAAGTCTGCGAGTTGTTCGATCATGATTTCCGCGTTGGGGGACTCGAGGTAGACAAATTGATCCCGTAACTTCTCATCGAACACTGCTTTTGCGGCGGCGTAGAAACTAGGGTCTTGCCGTCGGTCAAACCCATTGACGTAAACATCTAGACAATCAACATCGCTTTTCTCATCAAACGAACGAGTCTTCTCGTAAAATTCTTCTGGAGTAAATTGTGGGTCAAAATAATAAACGCCACCGACCGAGATTCCCCAGACAATGAGGGACGGTAAATCAAAAATGGCTTTCTTGAGGTTTTGTTTTGCAAATTGATCTCGCGACGCGAGATTCCTGACAAAAAGCTCTATCGGTATGCTAAGGGGATACGACGACCCTTTGACCACCGTCCTAACTGTAACAAAAGTCGCTTTTCCCGAGAATGCAACAAGCCGGTCCCAGCATTCGTTTGCGTAGGACGACTGTGGATGAAAGGTTAAGGTGAGCACCACAAGCGCCCATAAAAAATGTCTTTTTGATTGAGGCATTGTATTCAGAGAGCGAAGATTTACCTTATTTTTGTAAAACGATCCTCATTTATCGAAAGATCTGCGGTTGTCGTTCGATATCTATTGGATATCTTTTCACAAAACACGATAGCGCTTAGTCTTTAATATAAACTTCTTTGAGCGGATGGACGTCTTCGACGTTGGTGTACCAGCCTGCGACTTTGGGGCTCCGGAGTGCTGAGCGATTGTAATAGTAAATTGGGAGCACGGGAAGCTCGGCGAGAAGAACCGCTTCGGCTCTTTTGATGAGTTCAAATCGTTTGTGAGGCGAAAGTTCAACGTCCGCTTCTTTCATCCAGCGATCGTACTCGTCGTTTTTCCAGCCAGACTGATTGCTGTCCGAATAGGAAAGGAAGAGATTTAAAAACGTGGTCGGATCATTGTAGTCGGCCGTCCAACTCGCTCGCGCCATTCCGAAATTTTTTTGATGGGTGGTATCGAGTAAAACTTTCCATTCCATATTCACAATTTCAATATCCACCCCGAGGTTTTCTTTCCACATTGCTTGGGTGGCTTCGGCAATTTTTTTGATATTCGAATTGGTGTTGTAAATGAGTTGCACTTTTGGGAAATTTTTTCCATCACGATATCCCGCTTGGGCTAAGAATTTTTTTGCTTTTGCGATATCGCTTCCGTCTTTCGGAAGAATCGGTTTCGGCTGATACCCTCCGCATCCCGGCGGGACGAATGCGGTCGCTGCCGCTTGATTTCCCTTGGTCACAAACTTGGTAAGCTTTTCACGATCGATTGCCAATGTGAGAGCCCGTCGGACTAAGAGATTATCAAACGGAGGTTTGTTCACGTTAAACCAGTAATAATAAACTCCGAGAACCGATGAGCGATGAAACGACCCGGTTTTGTCTTTTTCCCAGGTGGGAAGCAAATCCGTCGGAATTTCATAAACAACATGCAGTTTTCCGACTCGGAACATTTTTTCTTCCGTTTCAGATTTCAGCGGATAGAAATGAGCCGCCTCTAGCTGAACTTTTTCTTTGTCCCAGTAGTGTGGATTTTTTTTGATCGTCACGACCTTATTTGTTTCCCACTTACTCATCGCAAAAGCGCCGTTCGAAACGATATTTTCAGGGCGCGTCCACTTCGCTCCGGATTTTTCAATCGCCTTTTGAGGAACGGGGTAAAAGATGAAATGGCTGATCAGACGGATAAAATACGGAACCGGTTTTGATAGCGTGACTTCAAATACGGTCGGACTCACGGCTTTTAAACCCAACTTTTTTGGATCTTTCTCTTTTCCCTGATTAAATTCTTTTCCATTTAATATCGCATGCGCAAGCACCGCATTTTCGGAAGCCGTTTTCGGATCGAGGAGCCGAGTCCATGAATAAACAAAATCGTTTGCCGTGACCGGCGTCCCGTCACTCCATTTCGCATTAGGATTGAGTTGAAACGTAAATTTTTTCCCGTCTTTCGAAGTCGTCCACTTCAACGCGACTCCGGGCACCGGATCAGCTGTTTTTGGATCTTTAACGACAAGGCCTTCAAAGAGGTTTCGGATGATATTTCCCTCTTCGTTTGCCGTAGTCATCTGTGGGTCGAGATCTTTGACATCCCCTCCCCCATTTCCGATATGAATTTCTTGGACCGCTGCAAATAAGTGACACGTTGAAAACAACAGGACTAAGAGCGCGATTCTTTTATATGGCTTCATTTGAACCTTCATTCGTTCAGAGTTATGATGGACTCTATGAAAAAGAGCATCATTCTAGTTTCTTGGGCTCTCTATTTATCAGTTTGTATAGGAAAAGAAATGAAAGACTTTAAAAAACCCGCGAAAGAAGACCTCAAAAAAAACCTGAGTAGTGAGCAGTATAAAGTGACTCAGGAATGCGGGACCGAACCCCCTTTTAAGAATGCGTACTGGGATAACCACGCCGAGGGCATTTACGTCGATGTTGTCTCGGGAGAGGCGCTTTTCAGCTCTAAAGACAAGTTTGATTCAGGCACCGGATGGCCTAGCTTTATGAAACCTTTAGAAAAAGACAATCTTGTAGAAAAAACCGATAAAACCGCCTTTATGACCCGAACTGAAATCCGATCCAAGCACGGAGATTCGCACTTAGGCCATGTTTTTAACGATGGCCCTACTCCGACGGGGCTTCGTTATTGTATGAATTCTGCGTCTTTAAGATTTATCCCGGTCGATAAGCTTGAGGCAGAGGGTTACGGGCAGTACCTGAATTTATTTAAGAAAAAGTAAGCTAGTTTAATTTGGGGCTTTGGATGCTTGCGATTTTTTTGAAGAGATCCTGAAGCATCGCTTTTCTCACATCCTCACGGACTTCCCTGCCCCCACTGCGCTCTGAAAGCAATGGCTTTGGAATCTCAAGTAGAAACCGCGAGGGTGGAGAATCCTGGACGCGTCCATTTCTTTTTCGTTTTTTGGCGCGCGTGAGAATCAGCCGTTCTTTGGCGCGCGTAATTCCTACGTAAAAGAGCCGGCGTTCTTCAGAGACATCCGATCCGAGTGTGCGGTGAGGAATGATGTCTTCTTCAACTCCCATAAAAATCACGACGGGGAACTCGAGTCCTTTGCACGCATGCAGAGTTAAAAGCTGGAGCTCGTCTTTTTCTTTTTCCTCGGTGGCGTAGTCTCTTAACTCCATCGCATCCATGAATTTTAAAACAAAATCCTCGCCGCTGCCTTTGCGAGTAAGGTAACGGGCTAAGATATCTGCAAAAATCTCGACCATTTTCCAACGATTTGCAACGCCGACCGAATTCGCAGAAATTCTTTCGAGATGTTTTTTGTATCCGCCCGTCTCAAGCGCGTTAATTAAAACAGACTGAATCGTCGAACCTGTGGCATTCGAAAGAGCGTTTCTCAATTGATCTAATTCTGAGAAAAACGCATCGAGTTTATGACCGAGGGGTTCTTCGATGCCTTCATTGCGCCAATTGCGTGCAACTGCAATAAAATTCTTCGATTGATCATGAGCTTTTTGAGTGAGATCCGCTAAAGACTTATCCCCAATCCCTCGAGGCAAGCAATGAAGCACGCGTTTAATCGAAACTTCGTTAGGACGATAAGCCGTTCGAACGAGCGCGAGAATGTCTCTCACTTCTTTGCGATCAAAAAACCCCATCCCGCCTGAAATATTGTAGGGGATTTGCTGTTTTCGCAGTTCTGCTTCTAACATCGCGCCCAGAAGATTCGATCGGTAAAGAATCGCGAGTTCTTTCTTTTTAAACCCTTCTTCGATGAGCGCTCTCAATTCGAGGCTGATGTTTTCAATTTCTTCCGTCTCATCTTCGAAGACAAGAGATTCGGGTAATTTGCCCGAAGGTTTTGCTTCGGAGAGCAACTCTTTTTTATGGCGATCTTGATTCTTTGCGATGACGGCATTAGCAACCGCTAAAATTTCGGGAGTCGAGCGGTAGTTTCTAACGAGTCGAACGACTTTGCATCCAGCATAACTTTTTGGAAAATCTAAAATATTTTTGATAAAAGCCCCACGCCAACCATAAATCGATTGGTCGTCATCTCCGACGACGACGAGATTTTTATGCTCCTCAACAAGGCTATCAATAAACTGCATTTGCATGCGACTCGTATCTTGGAACTCATCGACCATGAGATATTGATAATCCGCACGAATGTTATTGAACTCTTTCATAAGTTCAATAGGTTTAATGATCAAAGTATCAAAATCCACCATTCCCAAAGCGTGCACGCGCGCGAGATATCGAGGAAGTAACCATTCGAGCGTTTCTTCATACTCGTCATCATACTTCTGGCACTTTGTCTGACCCCGCTCGCGCCATTCACTCATTTTAGAAAGCAAAAGGTCGTTATCAAAACTCGCTTTTGTATCGTGCTTAAAATCCTGCAAAAGCTCTCTGCATAAAAGCGAAGCATCCGAAGGATCGAGAATCCCGAAGTCACGGCTCAGTCCTGCATGCTTGTGATATTTTCTTAAAACTTTAAGACCGAAGGAGTGAAACGTACCGGCCCACATCTTGTCCGCCACTTTGCCCAGTTTTTTTGAGACACGTTCTTTTAACTCTCGAGCGGCTCGGTTTGTAAAAGTCAGAACACAGAGATTTTCGGGCGCAACGATTTTCTCATCGATCATCCGACCGGCGCGCGAAACCAGGACCGTCGTTTTTCCCGATCCGGCTCCTGCTAAAATCAAGAGGGGTCCTTCGTTATGTTTGACCGCTTCTATTTGTTCTGGGTTTAACCCTTCGAGCCAACTCATCTCTACTCCATCTGCCGAAAGGCCTAAAATCGATTAAGGCGTAAGAAATTTATGTCATACCCGAGCGGATCCTTCAAGAGTAGACGGGTCAAAACTTCTCCCAGACTCGAAGCAAATTTAAATCCATGGCCCGAAAACCCCGCCGCAAGGACGCAATTAGGTTTTTCCGGTAAAACATCCAAAATAAAGTGACTATCGGGTGTCATCGTGTACATGCAAACCGAAGATTTGACAGGATCCACTTGAAACTTTTTGAGTTGATCTCCCACAAATTGACGAGTGAGGGAAATATCGTTTTCTGAAATTTTGCGATCAACAGTTGCAGGATCGAAAACGATTTCTCCCGGAATGTGAGCGGCCACTTTTTGAAGGCCATTGATTTTCGGAAAACCGTACATAAACCCATAAGGCATATCGAAGGCAAAGCAGACTTCTTTTTGAGTCGCTTTCGATTCAAACCAAAACTGCGGAACTCGGTGCACTTTTAAAGGGAGAGAAAGACTTTTTAAAACGTCTCCCGTCCAAGCGCCCGCTGTAAAAACACCGTAACGGGAAGAAAAGTGTCCAATGTCCGTTTCGATCTCAAATCGCGTTCCTCTCGATTTCCATTGTTTGACTCGAGTTTCGAATAAAAGTTCGGCGCCTCTATTTTTAGAAGCTTCGCAAAACGCCCGGACGCAGTTTTCAACTTCTAAGTACCCACCGCTCGGTTCGACTAAAGAAATAAAGTCTTTCGGAATTTCAAACTGAGGAAAAAGCTGGACACTTTCGGCATGCGAATGTTCCGTGACCGGAATTTTAAAAAGCCGGCTGCTCGCGAGACTCCCTTTTAAAACTGGGCTTGAAGGAGCTCCAAAAATTGCGAGTCCGGTTTGATGAAGTAATGAGGTCTCAGTTTCTTTCTCGAGTTCATTCCAAAGTTCGTAACTGCATTCAAGTAAGGGCACGTAAGCTGAGTTTTCAAAATACGCTTTACGAATGAGTCGAGTTTCACCGTGAGAACTTCCCAAAGCATGGGCCATGGAATACTGCTCGACGCCTAAAACAGAAAGACCTCTCTTCGTAAGATGATAGGCGGCAGCACTTCCCATCGCTCCCAGCCCCACTACAATGACGTCGTACATTTTCACTACACAGTTTTACAAGATGACTTTTGCTTTGAAAACTTGAAATACTGAAGGTGTGAGAATAGATCGGAGAGCATGACAGAGCGACGACTGAAATGGGGAATTCTCGGAGTTTCACGAATTGGCAATAAGCTGATTCCAGCGATTCAAAAGGCTGCGTCTTCTGAGGCGTATGCGATTGCCAGTCGCGATCTCAAGCGCTCGCGAGAAGCAGCAGATAAATTCAAGATTGCGAAAGCCCACCGTAGCTACGAAGATCTGATTGGCGATTCTGAAATTGATGTGATCTACATCCCACTTCCGAATGCCTTGCATTTTGAATGGATGGTCAAAGCAGTGAAGAATGGAAAACATATCCTTTGCGAAAAACCTCTCTGTGTTACACGCGAACAAACTCAGAAAGCAATTCTTGCGGCCAAAGAAAACCAAGTGAAATGGATGGAAGGTTATATGTGGCCTCACCATCCGCGGACCCAAGCCTTGAGAAAAATTGTCGACAGCGGAAGGCTAGGAAAAGTCAGACACGTGAATACCGCATTAAATTTCTTACTAACCGATGAATACTCTTTGTCCCGACGAACCCCGGAACTAGGCGGAGGGAGTCTTTACGACGTCGGATGTTATTGCATCTCCGGAATCCGCTGGGCGTTTCAAGAAGAACCTTTAAGTGTTTTTTCATCCGCTGTTTACAAAAATGGAATTGATACCGAAATGAGCGCGCTCCTCGAGTTTTCGGATGGAAAATCCGCACTTTTTCATTCGAGTTTTAATCATGCGTATCGGGGCACCTTGGAAGTCGTCGGAACCGAAGCGATTTTGCGTGTCCCTCAAATGTGGAATCCTTTTTCGAACTCTGATGCCGAGATTTGGGAAAAAGGAGAATTGAAAGAGACTTTGAAATTTGAAACAGCGGATCAAGTGACGACCATGATTGAGAACTTCAACCGACATATTCTTTTCGATGAGGCGTTGCCTCTAGGTTCGCAAGACTCACTGGAAAATTTGGCAGTGATAGACGCGCTTTATAAGAGTTCTCAGGTGAATGGGAAAATTAAGATTGAAAAGTTAGGGTAACGTCCTTCCGCGCGGAACCCCGTCTTTGCGAGGAGCGCAGCGACGAAGCAATCTCGATGCATAAGAGCGCCCTGGTTGAGGGCTGAGGTTGTCCGTTGTATGAAGGCGGTCTCGCAATACCGACGCATCCAAAGTTCTTCTCAAGTACAGCGAGATTGCTTCCGTCTCCGCTAAAGCTGCGCCGGACAAGTCGTCGCTTCGCTCCTCGCAAAGACAGGGTCGGGCGGATTTACGTTTTGCTTGGATTAGGCAACGGCCAGCTTCAAATTACTTCACGTGAACGCCGGAGGCATAAGGTGAGGTCTTCAAAATTTGGATGCCGTGTTTGGTGCAAGCTTCCTCTAAAGCTTTTCGGTGATTGCTTTCGACGAGCGTGAGTAAGCATCCGCCTTGGGCGGCGCCGCAGACTTTGACTCCGAGGACGGGTTGTTTAGAGATAAAATCGACGATTTCGTCGAGTTTGGGCGTGTGGACTTGGAACGTCTCTCTTCTGACTTTCCATTCGTCGCTAATCAGATTTCCGATTTCTTTCCAAGAAACTGAAGTCGATTTAAAAACTTTGTCTATTTGATCAGCGATTGCTCGGATTTTTTCAAATCCTTCCAAAACGGATTTTTTTCCTTCGACGGCACATTTGTAGACTTCCCAGTTACTGAGTCCACTGTGGTGCATTTCCCCTGAGTAAAGAACGAGAGCTCTTTCTGAAAGTTCCGTAAAAACTTTGGGAGTGTAACTTGTTTGAGTAATTCCGCCGTACCTTGACTCAAAACAATTCAAGCCACCGAAGAGCGACGCGAGATAATCTTGCGTGCCCGTGGGAACTCTTAAGAACCCTGCTTCGACATCTTTCGACCATTCGAGGATTTCCCAGCGCCACTTTTCGCCGGTGAATTTTTCGTACACTTTTCCGAGACCTTTAGCCATGGCCACACAAATCGTCGAAGAGCCACCTAAACCACTGCGAGGGGGAGCTTCGGACTCGACTTTGACTTCGAGATGGAGATTTTTCAATCCTTCGTACGTTTTGAAAAATGACGACACGATATGAGCAGGAAACTGGCAACTGCTCGGCATTTTTTTAATCGCATCGGATGTGACTTTGCCAGAAAATCTTGCCACTTCGGAATTCATTCCGTGAACCACGACTTCGGTCGTTGAAGCACTCGAAAAAGAAAAATGGATCTTTGCTTTTAAATCGAGTGCGACGTTGATTGTTTTTCCGGATTCGAAAAAATTATAGACGGGCCACAAATCGATGGTGCCCCCCGCAAGATCGGCGCGGGTCGGTGCGAAGACGCTGAAAGATTCTTTTTCACTCATATTCAATGCTGGTTTCGTTGGCTTTAATATAACCTAAAGTCTGACGAATGACATTTTCTTGATATTCAGCGTTTTTTTCGAGCAGTTCGTTTTCGCGTAAAAGTTTTGTTTTTTGTTTTTCAAGTTGTCCCAGTTTTAAATGCAGGTTTTCATTTTCGTGAACCATCCGTCTCCAGTCCACGATGCCTCTTTTGGCGAGAATGCCCATTAAAATTAAACTCACGAAAAAAAAGATGAGTGGAATGCGCACAAAATAGAGATACGAGCGCGAAAAATGCGTGTCGAGATTCATTCTTATCCCTTAAAAAGGAATCAAATCTGGTGAACTTTGATTGTGTTGGTTGATCCGTGGGCTAAACGTGGAAGCCCGGCAGTAATAATTATTTTATCGCCGCTGTTGACGAGTTTCAATGCTAGAAGTCTTTGACCGATCGCTTCAAAGACAGCCGTTTGGGAGATCAGCGTATCCATATCTTCCATCACGATGCCTTCCACACCCCATTTTAAAGCGAGTTGTCGGTAAGCTTCCATACTTGAAGTCACTGCTAATACTCGGTTATTTGGCCGGCACTTCGATACGAGAGTCGCCGAGTAACCCGACTGTGTCACAACGACTATCCATTTTGCTTTGGCAATCGAGGCAAGGCGAACTGCACTTTGCAGCACAGCAATATATTCTTGTCCGCCCTCAGGCAGTTCCCACTCATCGTATAAAATCGGTTGAGGCTCGGGATCGGCTTCCATTTCCTCGGTGATTTTGCACATCATGCCGATAGCTTCGAGCGGGTATTTTCCGACGGCCGTTTCATTTGAAAGCATGACCGCATCGGTACCATCGACAATCGCATTCGCAACGTCTGAGGCTTCGGCACGCGAGGGTCTCGGATTATCAACCATCGACATCAACATCTGTGTTGCGATGATGACGGTTTTTCCACGCAAATTGGTTTTACGAATAATTTTTTTCTGAAGAAGAGGCACTCTTTCGTTGCCGACTTCAACGGCTAAATCTCCACGCGCGACCAAAATACCGTCGGAAGCATCAATGATGGCCTCTAAGTTTGCCAGAGCATCTCGCTTTTCAATTTTAGCAATGACCTGAATGCGCTTGCCGCGCGAATCAATAAATTTTTTAAGATGTCGGACTTCTTGTGCCGTTCTCACAAACGACATTGCAATGTACTCAACGCCTCTTTCAATACAGAAAAGAATATCTTCGTAATCTTTTTCAGTAATCGCATTCGCCGAAAAAGAAGCTTCAGGAACATTGATGCCTTTATTAGGAGACAACATCCCGCCATCGACGACAACGCATTTTAATTCGGTTTTTGACCGCTCCAAAACTTTTAAGGCCATGAGTCCATCGTCGAGCAAGACGGTGTAGCCAGGCGCCACGTCTTTGACAAAATCTTTATAGCCTGTCGGAAGAGTTAACTTTCCATCTTTTCTTCCACCGATAATCGGTTCAGACGTGATGTAAACCTCTTCGCCTTTTTTGAGTTCGACTTTATCGCCTTCGAGTCGGCCAATGCGAACTTTAGGTCCCTGAACATCGGCCATAATTCCGATGGGTCTTCCTAAACGCTCTTCGATTTCGCGAATGTCTGAAATAATGCGAGAAAAATCAGGATGATTTCCGTGAGAAAAATTTAAGCGGAATACGTTTGTGCCTGCGCGCGCAAGCTTCTCAAGCCATTCTTTCGATTGAACAGCAGGTCCCACCGTCGCAACAATTTTGGTCTTTCTCGTAAACACGATAAGACGACGATATCTTTTTAAGGAAGATTAGTAAACTAAACACTCGGTCTATTGCAGGAAGAAGGAAGAAAAATGGACGTTTCGAACCAGAGGTGCTCCAAATTGTTCATTAATTCTCTCTGCTAAAAGCTCTTTAAAATAAAGCTTTCCTGCGATCGTATTGAGCTGGTGAAAATCTTGTTCGCGCGAAGTTTGAATGATGGCATTTTTTACCGCAGGTTGACGTTTCTCAATGATGGCTCGGCTGCCCTCTTCAAATAGTTCGAGTTCGAGCTTGATTCCGAGCCCGTAAGATCTTTGATCCGCCGCCACGTTCACAAAAACTTCATCAAAGCTGATGATGGCTAAAGACTCCGATTTTTTTGCAGGGGCTCCAGCTGCGGCTTCACCATGTCCGCCCCCACCGCCATGAGCATCGGCTGCGGGCGCACCATGTTCTCCTCCACCGCCATGGGCTTCCGCAGGAGGGGCTTCGTGACCGCCACCATGTCCACCTTCAGCAGGTGGGGGAGCTCCGTGCTCTCCGCCTCCGCCATGTTCTCCACCGCCACCATGACCGCCGCCGTGTTCCTCAATTGAAGCTAATTCTTTTTGAGGGGGCAAAGGAGGTAACTCGGTTTTGGATAACTCTGTAAGCGCTCGGTAGGAAACAAAAATAAAGTACCCACTGAACACCAGAGTGGTGATTAGTAAAACGATCGTTACGCTTTGGCTCATACGTTTCAACATACTTAAGAGTATAACCTATTTTGACGCAGCATTTCATATCGTGAAGAAAATAATAAAATTCATCCGCAGATTCCAAGCATCCAGTGGTAAAATTAAAAGAAATCAAATGCCTACAAAACCGATGAAAAACTTAAAATATGTCGTTTTCTTCATAGTTCTTTCGCTGTTTGCTTTTGCTGAAGATTCAGCTCCTGATTTAGATACGCTTCAAAGAGAAGGAAAACCCAAAGAAAGACCCATTGAACAGCGCGAATTTGTAAAGGGCGAAGACAAAACGGTCGAAGGTGAAACCGAAATCCGGAATAATTATATTTATTCAAGCAACTGGGGGGAAGCCGGCATCTTCCGAGTCCGCTCGGCCGAAAGTCTTCCAAACGGCGCTTTGAGTTTTGGGATTGGCGGAGAATTCTATTCGGTCACAAACCCGCTTCCGACCTTTGGCCCTGGAAAAGCAACGACGATCGCCGAAAGTCTTTTTGTCGGCTATTCGCCGACGCAAAATCTGACACTGTCGGTTGAAAGAAGAAATTCTTCGACCACTTTTGGAGATCCTCAACAACTGATTTCGTCTCTGGGAGATTTTAATTTTTCTGGGATGTATTCTTTTAAGATTAATGAAAGCCTTTTTGTAGCACCTATCGCAAATATTTTAGTCGCTTCGAATTTCAACGCGCTTAGTCCGGCCGGACAAACATTGAGCGCCGGTTTTGGACTGGCCGGAACTTACGGATTTTTGGAAACGAGCGGACTGCCTTTATTTTTACATGCGAATGCCCTTTTTCATCTCCCGGAAATCCGGACTTCAAAAACAACGGCAAACCTCGAACCCGAAATGTTTTTTAATTTCAGTCGATACAATACGTTCACTCTGGGTCTCGGAGCGGAATATAAACTCGGCGCATATCTTATCCCCTTCGTCGAATACTGGAACACAACTCATATCAATTCAGGTTTAGGTTTTGGAAAAACGCCTTCAAAAATCTCCGTAGGAAGTCGAATTACTCCACTTGAAAATAAAAGTTTTGCGCTCTTACTCGGAACCGATATTGCGTTGGGTAAAGGCGTTGTCGCCGGTGTTCCCTTCTCACCCGATTTTCAGATTATTGGACAAGCCAGTTACACGTTTGGTCTCACATCAACCGAACGAAAACATTACTACACGACAAACGATGTGAGTGTAGTCGACAGAAAATTTGTGATTCGTAAGATTATCAAATTCAAAGTCGGAAAAGCAGAACTCGATCCCGAAAGTCATTCTTTGCTCGATCAAATCGCTGACGTCATCAAACAAAACAACGTCAAAAAACTCTTAATCGCAGGTCACACCGATTCGAGCCATAGCGAAGATTACAATTTGAAGTTGTCGCTAGACCGAGCCAACTCAGTTAAAAGGTATCTCGTCGGAAAGGGAATTGGTTCTGAAACCATCCTGACGCAGGGATACGGAAAGCGCAAACCCCGCGCCAGTAACGCCACTGAAGAAGGACGCGCGATTAATCGTCGAGTGGAATTCTTCATCCTTGAGTAATCGCCTCCCCCATTTGACCACTCGCATTACTACCCCCTTTTTAATTTCACTAAAATCGACGACAATAATGAGATGAAAAAAATCACACTTCTTCTATTGGCACTGACATTAACCCAAGCTGCAAATTCTGCTGAAAGACTGCGTAGCAAAAGCGTTGAAGCAGAGCCAACGACTGAAGCCGCAAATCTTGATAACTTGGAAGCCACTGCCAAAGCCGAACCCCGAGATGGATCTCGTAGAAGACTTGCGAATTCGACCAAAGAAGAGGATCTCGCACACTACCAAAGTTTAGATAGAAGACTCGGAATCGATATCGGCATGTTTATCCCGATGGGCGATTTTGCAAATGATTTTCAAAGTGCTCCTCTTATCGGACTTCATTTCATCTGGGAAGCGATTGCTCCTTGGTCTTTTGTTATCAGCACTCACAGAGCTTCAACAACTCATAAAAACGGAGCGGCCTCTGGAAAGTTAACGACTTCCAATATCGCAATTGGAACTCAGGCGACTTTCACTTCCAATCGTTTTCTTCCCTACGTGAAACTCCAAGGGTCCTTTGATTTCAACGACGTGTCTTTTGACAACACCCGACTGGTGACGGCAGGAAATGATACTTTCTTAACGACTGTCGGAATTGAACTGGGTATCGGATGGGATTTTATCGTGGGCCGCGAAATCAGTTTTGGATTAGAAGGAATTTACCATTACAGCGTTCCGAAAAAAGTGACGACTACAACCGCGATGTATGACCTCGGTTCGTCGTATGCGACAGCTGCATTCCGAATCAATTTCTAAGACTTAAGACTGACTCCCGCTTTGCTTTACATTCTTAGGCGCACTGCCTATGATGCCGGCCTATGTCTATCGGCCCGTTTTTTACAGGAATTGATTTCTACAGCGACACTGTGACTCGTCCCTCAAAAGGAATGCGAGAAGCGATGATGAATGCAGTCGTCGGCGACGAACAACAGGGCGAAGATCCCACCACACTCGAACTCGAAACAAAGTTAGCCGAAATGCTCGGCAAGGGTTGCGCGATGTTTTTGCCGTCAGCCACCATGGCGAATCAAATCGCGATTCGATTGCAATGCAGTCCTGGGCAGGAACTGATTGCCGATGGGGATTGCCATATTTTTTACGCTGAAGGAGGCGCTGCCTCCGCGAACTCGGGCGTTCAATCGCGTCCCATCTACACGAAACAAGGCATTTTTTCTAAGGCCGATTTGATCCAATATTTTCGTCACGCCACAGGACCCCACACTCCGAAGAGTCGATTGGTCTCCATCGAAAATACCACCAACGTTGGAGGGGGAGTTGCTTGGCCCTTAGAAACATTGTCTGAAGTGATCACCACGGCTCGTGAACTCAATTTAAAAACGCATTTAGATGGCGCAAGACTTTTTAACGCCGCTACTGCATCAGGTGTTGCTGTACACAAAATTGCTTCTCAATTTGATACCGTGACGGTTTGTTTATCGAAAGGACTTGGATGTCCTGTGGGCGCCGTCATTGCTTATGACAAACCTCAGTACGCAGAAATTCGACGATTAAAACAAGTGAGTGGCGGAGCGATGAGACAAAGCGGAATGTTGGCTGCAGCAGGTCTCTACGCTTTGAAACATAACGTTGAGCGCATCCATGAAGACCACGAAAATGCGCGTCTCTTTGCTTTTGGTTTAGGCGAAGGGATTCCACACATCGAAGTAGAAACTTCAAAGCCTTCGACGAATATGGTGTTTTTCCACTTTAAGCACCCGAAAGTAACAACCCGAGAATTTGTCAGTGAACTCAAAAAACACGGCGTGCGCTTTTCCTTCTTTGGCGGAAGCCGCTTCCGAGCGGTCCTGCATCTTGATATTACAAAGAAGGATGTCGAAAACGCTTTAAAAATTATCCGTGAAGTAACAGGAAGAATGTAATGAAAGACTCTCAAAATAATTCGTTTATCCAATGGATCAAAGACAACCACACGATGGCTTACATGATTTTAGCCCTGCTCGCGCTGAGATGGACTTTTGTTGAGCCGTACGTAGTTCCGACAGGATCCATGGAACCGACATTGAAAACAGGCGACAGACTGTACGCTTTGAAATGCGCTTATGATGTCCGCATTCCCTTTACCGAGCAAATTCTTTTTAAGACAGGATCCGTTCAACGCGGAGATATTATTCTTTTTCGATACCCCAGAGATCCGAATGTCACCTTCGTAAAGAGAGCCGTCGGATTGCCGGGCGACCGAGTCGAATTTCGCTCCGGAAAACTTTTAGTGAATGGACAAGAAATCGAACGACATGAATTAAAAGACCGCTCCTTGATGTACGACATCGATGACGCCGACGATAAAACGCTCTTTGTCGAAAATCTCACCGGCAAAAAGCATTACATGATTTTAACAAACTCGCACGAGTACGATGTGCGCACGCGCTACATGGAAGAGACAGTCATTCCCGAAGGCCATTTACTTGCTATCGGCGATAACCGTGACAATTCTTCGGACAGTCGATTCTGGGGCTTTGTTCCGATGGAAAATCTTAAAGGAAAAGCAATGTTCATCTGGTATTCGAGTTGGGACCCGGAACTCAAAGCAAGCATGGTGGCAGACTACTCACCTCCCATGCGAGTGCTCGCCTTTTTCTACGAATTTTTTAAATTCTTCCCCGACTGGGCTCAAGGAAAAGCGTGGGTCCGTTACGAGCGCATCGGTACTTATACGCAATAGCGTACCCAACGTCGTTGCGAGGAGCCGAAGGCGACGAAGCAATCTCGCCGATAGCAAAGGCGTTCTTGTGCATCGAGATTGCTTCGTCGCCTTCGGCTCTTCGCAATGACAGAATCTACTCATATCGACTCAATCATTTTTTTTGCTGATTGAGTCCGGCTCTGCTTATTTGTATTACCCTCTCATGAAGACTTTTTAACTCGTAGCATAAGTAAACACTTAGTCTATGAGTTGATCTTCTTAAATTGACTCAACTTTCTGTGAGCAATAGCAATGCTTAAGCATTGGCTCGTTTTGATAGGAGAGAGTATGAAACGCTTTTTGATTGCCCTCATC
The DNA here is from genome assembly GCA_937903155.1 of uncultured Bdellovibrionales bacterium. GTDB lineage: Bacteria > Bdellovibrionota > FAC87 > UBA2466 > UBA2466 > CALCZU01. Next base: position 50,982 of record CALCZU010000030.1, on the reverse strand, counting down.
GGACTTTTACTAATCACCCCCACGACTTTCGCAGAAACTGAAAAAGAAAAAGCAATAGCCCAACTGGATAGAATTATTTATTTGGGAGACAAGCTTTCTCAGGATATCGAGCTCTTAGATTCGGCGAGAATTTTTCTCATCCGAAGGCATTGCGAAACAATCAAAACTTCAATCCAAGCTAAAGGTTTGGCGCACGCTGGAACGATGAGAAGCTACCAACAGCTGATTGTGACTTTCAGATATTCCACTGCTTTCTTTAAAAGTATCGAGTCCGACAATAATGAGAAGCATTTAAAAGAAGTTTTAACCCTCTATCAGGCTATTGTGACGGATCGTGGATTTGATGACACTCCTTATAGCCAAATCGTAGGAAATACGTTCACTGAAATCCATCGACTGCTCCAGGACTTAAAGAAGGTTGCTGATTTGCCAGCCGATCTGACCAAAGAGATCAACGATCTCGTCGCTCCCGTCGGAAACCTCATTGCCGTTGCCAAATTGGGAGACCGGCCTAAAACGTTTAAAGCAGCCGATCCCCTCTACCGGAAAATCGTAACACTCTACAAAGCTTTTTCGAAAATCCAGCACTCCAATCCGGCATTTAATATCATTCTGGAAATTCAAGGCTTGAATGAGTTCTACGGAGAATTCGCTCAGATCGACCCAGAATCAGAAAAGTAAAAGTCTCGGCAGATTGCAAAAAATAAAACTTTATCTCAAAGGAAAAGTGTCGAAATGAAAACCCTTCTCTTATTGTCGGCGGTCATTCTTTCCAGTCTCTCCTTTAGTCTGGACGATGCAAATCTGAAAGAAGCGATGGAGACAGGCGTTTCTATCGCGGCGGGACCTCTTCACAACTGCGCCTTATCCGATGAGGGCAAAGTCACAAAATGTTGGGGTGAAGGTTCTCATCATGAGAATGAAGTTCCCCCTTCCCTTCCGAAAATCATTCAGGTGTCTTTAGGAAATGAACACAGCTGCGCGCTGTCGGAAGCCGGTAAAGTAATTTGTTGGGGCTCAAACCTCGAAAATCAAAGCAGTGTCCCCGGATCCAATATCAAGCAAATCTCGGCAGCCGGTCAAACGACTTGCACCTTGTCCTCAGTCGGGATCGTGCGATGTTATGGCATCAATTCATCAGGACAAAACGATGTTCCTTACCTCCCCGAAATCAAACAAATCTCGGCAGGCTGGTATGCGAGTTGCGCTCTTTCCGTTGAGGGAAAAGTAAAGTGTTGGGGACTTCAAGAATCTATTCCTGCCGTCCCTGAGTTACCCAAGATCAAACAAATTGGAACAGGAATGCATCATGCTTGCGCTCTTTCCGAAGAAGGTAAAATTTTTTGCTGGGGCAGTAGCTCAAGAGATGGTCAAGCGGACGTTCCGTCTTCGTTACCGAAGATTAAACAGATTTCTGTCGGTTATTTTTTTACTTGTGCGGTAGCCGAAACCGGCAAGGTTTACTGCTGGGGACGACATGATGGCGGAACCCTTCCCTCCGTGATGCCTACTGAAATGCAATCTGTCACCGCGGGAGGTTTCCATGCCTGTGGAAAGATGGACGGGGATGAAATTCTCTGTTGGGGAGATAACAACTATAAACAACTTGGAGTTCCCCATGAGGTGAGTGAACTGCAAGCAGGAATCACACCGGTAAAATTTAACCTTCAAAGCTTAGAAAAAAGCTTTTATCGAATCGCGAAGAAAATTTACTCTTATAAAGCAAATTACGTGAAGGGTTTGGCGGCTCTCATCACTCAGTTGCCTATCGATGAAAAACTTCCCGTTGCTGCCGAATATAAAAAATATCTCGCTCGATACTTCGCGCTCGAAATGCTGTCGCCTTTAGTTGAGACAACGGACACGCCCTTCATCAAAGAAAAAGTTGTGATGAATTTAAAAAAGGAGCTCACTGATGCAAAAAAATCTTTAGAGCTCTCCGAGATACAAGATATCGAATTGGGGATGAATACTTACAAAATATCGCTGATGGCCTCCCGCCTCGCGATTCAAAACAGCGCACAGTTTCTTCTTAACGAAGACCAACGCAAAGACGCCGAGCTTCTCCTCACAAAACTTGGAGAGCTCGAAGTCCAATTGAAATCAAACGGATACACCGAGTCCCAAGCCAAGGAACTTCTCAACCTTCTTGAAACAAACCCAAAGCTAATCCAAACACTTTCCGTAGAAGCTCGCACCACGGGCTTTGGCGCCACGCTCGAAAAAATTAAAAACTATCTCAAAGAAAAGGTCTAAAGGATGAAAAAATCTTTTTTAAGAACAGCGGCTCTTGTTTTTACAATCTCTATGTCTGGATTTGCAGATCTAACTCTGGAATATTCTGACGCGTCTCGCGCGTTGGTTTATCGCGTAGGTAATCGAGTCTTTTTTGAAAAGTGTAAAGACAATGCGCCTCCACCTGTCCGAGGTTGTTCAGGACAGCCGCAAGCCCAAGTATTTTCCGCTGATCATGACAACTACGTCCGCAGCGTTCAAAGTTTTTATGGCGTCGTCGATAGACTTTATGGGGGAATTCCCACAGGCGTCGCTTTGGATTCGAAACTTAAAAATCTCCGCGTCCATTTAACGAACAATGACCTGCGACAGGATGAACTTAAAAAAGCGGAAGAAACTTTATTAGCGACTGAACAAATGCGTGAAAGAGTGACGTTAGCGGATAAAGAAATCCTAAACGCCATTGAGAAAGAGAAAAAACTCATCCTATCGGAAGATTTTCAGAAAGAGCGAATGAGAGTCGTTAACCTCTCGTTTTTTTCGGTGATGTATCTTCCCGATGTTAAAAAAATCTACAAATTGAGTGAGCCGGTCATGTTCGATAAGCACAAGACAGCGTGTGCAGAGTTTGGCAAAGATTGGAGTCCGATCGGCAAGGCGGAAAACTTTTCAAAAAGTCTACGAAAACGCTTAGCCGAATCGGCCACAATTTCAGAAAGCGCGAATAGTAAAATTTGGACTGAAGGCGCCAGTGGAGGGAGATACAAAGTGACGTGTGCTTACCCAAACGGTTTCAATACGAATGTAAGATACTACACCCCTTTCGAATATCACGACAAAGTCAAAAGCGCTTCTCTTAGGGGCACGAGCGTATGTGCTTTTACAGCGAATTCGCACATGCAGACGGTGGAGTATCTGCCTTCAGAAAGTACGGTCGTCGAACTTGGAAAAGTCGATTTAGATCTTAAATACCTAACCGAACCTGTGGAATCTTCCGAAAACTCGGTCATTAGCACCACCCACCCGGTTCTCTGTACGACCGACTTTAAATTTGATCCCTATCAGCTCGATTTAACCACGGAGGATGGTCTCGTCCATTTTAACTTAGACGCACTGGAAAAGAATTTGGATAGACTAGCCAAAAAACTTTATTCGTATAAAGGCAATTACGTGAGAGGAATTTCTTCGATTCTCCCTCAGTTCAAAGTCGATCCGTCGGTCGCCGCTGGGTTTAGTTATCGCTCGCTTCTCTCGCGTTATTTCGCTCTTGAAATGCTTGCCGCCGTGATCGAAACGACTGAAACGCCTTTCGTAAAAGAGAAAGTGCTTGAAAACTTGAAGTTAGGGCTCACGAATTCGAAAAAGCAGCTCGAAATCGCAGGCATTCAAGACATCGAGCTCAGTTCCGGAATTTACCAAGTCGCGTTTTCAGCCGTGAAGCTCTCGCTTCAAAACTCCACCCAATTCATCCTCGATGAAAACCTTCGAAAAGATGCCGAGAAAATGATGACCGACTTAGGCCTACTCGAAGCCGCGTTCAAAACTGAAGGCTATAAGAAATCCCAAGCCAAAGAACTTTTAGGAATTCTGCAATCGAGCCCCAAACTCATCGAGCATTTGTCCTCTGAGTCCAGAACATCCGGCTTTGGTGCGACGCTCGAAAAAGTCAAAGTGTATCTCAAGGAAAAAGCATGAAAAGAAACGGGTTCAAACTGATTTTCATTTTTAGCATTTTTGCATCCATTGGTTTTGGCCAGGCAAACGTCACTATCAATGAAGCACAAGACAGTGGCATCGCAGTCGCCGCCGGAGCACGCCACGCTTGCGCCCTTTCTAAATTCGGAGGAGTCCATTGCTGGGGAGCCAGCTCAACACCCTCTCGTTTAGACCCTTCTGTGCAGATTGCACTGGGCTCAGATCATATTTGTTCGCTTTCCGAGGAAGGAGTCGTTACGTGTTGGGGCGACAACGAGTATCTTCAAACAGCGGCCCCCCCAAATCTAGCGAAATCGAAACAAATCGCTGCCGGAAATCATCACTCGTGCGCCTTATCCGAGAAAGGAATTGTGTCTTGCTGGGGAAAAAACGATCTGAAACAGACGGCAGTCCCCAAAAACTTACCCAGAACAAAAAACATTGTAATACGCGATGAAAGAACTTGTGCTGTGACAGAAGAAGGCTCAGTTTTTTGTTGGGGGTGGGGCGGAATGACGGATCAAAAAGGCAATCCTGAATTCTGGATTGATAGAGTACCAGAGAGCTTGCTCAAAGCTAAAGAGATTGTCTTGGGAGGAAGACACGCCTGTATTCTCTCCGACGACGGAAAAGTGGAATGCTGGGGATGGAATGTTTTACAGACTTCCGTCTCACCGGACTTGCCAAAAGCAAAACAAATCATCTTAGGTGCGCTCCATACCTGTGCTCTTTCACAAGAAGGTTCAGTATCCTGTTGGGGGCATGGCGAACGAGGCCAAACAAAAGTTCCCTTAAGCCTAAACAAAACTCGGCAAATTGAGTCAAGCTACTACCATACGTGCGCGCTTTCTGAAGAAGGGGACGTCGACTGCTGGGGAGAAAACGATAAAGGACAAACAGCCGTTCCTCCCCAACTCAAAAAAACGAAGAGGATCTTTTTAGGCGAGGGGTACACGTGCGCAGTCTCCATAAAAGAAGAAGAGCTTACCTGCTGGGGTTCCAAACATCATGGCATCACGACGATACCAAAAGAAATCGAAGACCTCTCCCAAGGGCCTGAGATTGTTTTTCGACTCGAGTCACTCGAAAAAGATCTCAAAAAACTCTCAACCAGACTTTATAGCTATAAATCGAACTACATCAAAGGGCTGAGTACACTCACTAGCCAGTTTATTTTGGACCCTTCCAAACCTTTGGCTGCAGGTTACCGTGCTTACGCCACAAGGTATTTTATTCTTGAAATGCTAGAGCCGCTTCTCGAGACGACCGAAACGCCTTTTATCAAAAAGAAGGCCATCAAAAACTTACGAACTTCTTTGAATGAGTCAAAAAAACTTCTGACGTTAGAAAATGTTCACGAAGCTGATTTAACCGCTTCTATTTTTAAAACGTCGATCACCGTATGCCGACTCGCCATGCAAAATAGCGTCTCCTTCCTTGTTGACGAAAACAGCCAGAAGCTCGCACAAAATTTTTTCTCTGACCTTGGGGCACTCGAAACTCAGATAAAGTTACAAGGCAACCTCGTCGCTCAATCGAAAGAGTTATTCAGTCTCCTTGAAAAAAATCAGAAGCTCATCGAAATCATCACGACAGAACCTCGCACAGCAGGATTCGGCGCTACCTTAGAAAAAATCCGCCAATATCTAAAAGGAAAGATTTAAAAAATGAAAACTATACTTTTAACCATTTGTATTTCATTCGCAACGATAGGACTGGGATGGGACACCGCTACGATTGAGAATGCCCAGAAAAATGAACGAGCAGTCATTGCGGGTGGCAAACACACTTGCGCACTTTCGGAAACAGGTAAACTTTCTTGCTGGGGATACAATACGGACAAACAAAGTACGGTTCCTTCCCATTTAACCAAAGTTCAACAGGTTTCTTTGGGCAATTTTCACAGTTGTGCACTGTCCGAGGGAGAAGTTCATTGTTGGGGAGCTAATGGCAGCGGGCAAAGTACAGTTCCCTCCCGTTTGCCCAAGATCCGGCAGATTTCCCTTGGCAATTATCACACCTGCGCTCTTTCTGAAGCAGGCCAGGTCTTTTGTTGGGGACTGAATAACGAATCTCAGACGAATGTTCCCCCGACTCTCGCGAAAATTAAACAAATCTCGTCGGGCGGAGATCATAACTGTGCGCTTTCGCAAGAGGGTCAGGTAACTTGCTGGGGATACAACGGTTTTAACCAAACTAATCCTCCCACATCTTTTAAAGCAAAACAGATTTCAGCGGGAGGTCAACACACCTGCGCAGTCTCTGAAGAAGGAATTGTGAAATGTTGGGGAAAAGATAGTAATTACCAAAGAACGGTTCCTTCTGGTTTGTCCAAAATCACCCATGTTTCGTCGGGCGATGATCACACCTGTGCCCTCTCAGAAAAAGGGGACGTCACTTGCTGGGGATACGACGGCAAGGGACAGTGCTCGGTTCCCGAAACCCTGGTAGGAAAAGTGAATCAAATTGCCTCCGGCAGAAACCACACGTGCGCAATTTCTGACGAAGGCGTTCCGGTCTGTTGGGGAGAAGCGGATTTAGGTCAATTAGATATTCCCAACGAGGTAAAAGAGCCCAAAAACGGAGTCCCTTTGTTTTTCGACCTCCCGTCTTTAGAAAAAGATTTTAAAAAACTGGCGACGAAACTCTACGCTTACAAAGCAAATTACGTGGAAGGACTCTCCTCCCTCTTAAACCAATTTCAAATTGATTCTTCACAGCCAATCTCAGTAGGATATCGCGCGTATGTCGCAAGATATTTTGTCCTCGAGATGGTCTCGCCGCTCATCGAAACGACAGAAACACCCTATCTAAAAAAGAAAGTCGTCGATAACCTAAAAGCGAGAATGGTTGAGTCGAGGAAGTTCCTCATTTTAGAAAATATCCACGATGTCGACCTTTTCGCGGGCATTGTTCAGATCTCACTTGTGAGCTCCCGGCTGGCGGCTCAAAGCGGCGCGCAATTCCTACTCAATGAAACGCCTCGAAAAGATGCCGAAAAACTCATTGCGGAGTTAGGAGAAATCGAGGTTCAAGCAAAGAGCAAAGGATACAATCTCAAAACAGCGAAAACACTTTTAAACACTCTTGAAAGCCATCTCAAACTCATCGAAGTTATTTCGAACGAGCCACGCACTGCTGGATTTGGGGCAACCTTAGAAAAAATTAAGCAATACCTGAAAGATAAACTCTAAAACAGACTCATCGCGTCACACTCGCCAATCGACAAGCCAATGGCCTCGAAGTAAGAGTAAGATAACCGTGGCATTTACTCATCTTCATTTACACTCGCAGTTCAGCCTGCTCGATTCGACTATTCGCTTCGACGATCTTTTTAAAGCTGCCGCCGAAGACAAGATGCAAGCCGTTGCCTTAACCGATCACGGCAATATGTTCGGGGTCCTCGATTTTTACATGAAGGGGAAGCAATACGGGATCAAACCGATCCTGGGATGTGAAATGTACATGGCGCCCGCATCGCGTCTCATGAAAAATACGGGAAGCGGAGACGACGAACTCGCGCCTTACTTACCTTCAAAATCCGGATTAAGCCATTTGATTTTGCTTGTGCAAAACGAAATCGGTTATCGCAATCTTAGTAAACTCGTTTCATTGGGTTATCTGGAAGGATTTTATTATAAACCTCGAATCGATAAAGAAATTTTGAATCAGTACTCCGAAGGGCTCATTGCCACATCCGCATGCATGAAAGGCGAAATCCCAAACTTGTGCATGCTAGGCGATATGGATCGAGCCAGAGCGGCAGCGCTCGATTACAAGAAAATTTTTGGCGAGCGGTTTTATCTCGAAATTCAAAATAACGGCGTCCCACAGCAGATGATGATCAACCAACGCCTGCAAGAGCTTGCAAAAGATTTGGATATTAAGCTCGTGGCGACGGCGGACGTTCATTACTTGAAAAGAGAAGATGTTTTCTCACACGAAGTCTTGATGTCGATTCAATCCGGCAACGTAATGGAAGACACTTCGGGTTCGAGCATCCGATCAGATGAATTCTATTTCAAACCGCAAGCCGTGATGGAAGAAGATTTTTCTTATTGCCCCGAAGCCATCGCTAACACGATGGAAATCGCGTCGCAGTGTAACTATGATTTTAAATTTGACGACGATCAGGGAAAGAAAATTTATTACTATCCTAAGTTCGAGCCTCCGGGTGGAAAAACTCAGGTTGAATTTATCGAAGAGCAATCGATTGCAGGACTTGAGTACCGACTGAAAGAAAAATTCGGCGAAGCAGGTTACTTAGCGTTAACGCCTGAAGAACACAAAAAATATAACGACCGTCTCGAACGCGAACTCAAAGTGATCAATAACATGGGGTTTACGGGTTACTTCTTGATCGTGGCGGATTTCATTAATCACGCGAAAGATCACGACATCCCTGTTGGACCCGGTCGAGGGTCCGGAGCCGGAAGTCTCATCGCTTGGTGTTTAAAAATTACGGATCTCGATCCGCTCGAACATGGACTTTTATTCGAACGTTTTCTAAACCCCGAACGTATCTCACTTCCCGACTTTGACGTCGACTTTTGTAAACAAAAGCGCGATCAGATTATCTCTTACGTCGTGAATAAGTACGGCACCGACTGCGTCGCGCAGATTATTACCTTCGGTAAACTGCAAGCGCGTGGTGTGATCCGAGACGTCGGACGCGTGTTCGGAATGGTAAATAGCGATATTGATCGCATCGCGAAACTCGTTCCGGAAACGATTAACATTTCATTAGAAGAAGCTTTTGAACAAGAGGTCCGCTTACGACAACTGACCGAGACGGACCCCAAGATGGCGCAACTTTTTCAAGTCTGTCGCGCCTTAGAAGGCTTGGGACGCCACGCTTCCATTCACGCCGCGGGGCTTGTGATTTCTAACCGACCGATGGTCGAGCATGTTCCTTTATTTAAAGGAAAAAATAATGAAATGGTCATCCAATTCGATATGGGCAATGCCGATCGGATTGGGCTGATTAAATTCGACTTCTTAGGTTTAAAAAACTTAACGTTCTTAGCCAGTGCCGAGCGACTCATTCGGGGACTTTATCCCGATTTAGATTTTACCGTTTATAAAATTCCTTTAAACGACAAAAAAACTTACGAGATGCTTTCGAAGGGCGACACGTTTGGAGTGTTCCAGCTCGAAAGCTCGGGGATGCAGGATCTGCTCAAAAAAGCGAAACCCGATCGCTTTGCAGATATTATCGCGATTATTTCTCTCTATCGACCCGGTCCGATGGTAATGCTCGATGAATTTATCGGCCGAAAACATGGAAACATCCAAGTCGTTTACGAATTTGAAGAGTTGAGACCTATCTTGCAAGAGACCTACGGTATTATGGTTTACCAAGAACAGGTTCAGCAAATCGCGATGTCGCTTGCAAGCTACACCGCTGGAGGTGCCGACCTTCTCCGCCGAGCCATGGGAAAGAAAAAACCCGAAGAAATGGCCAAGCAAAAGCAGATCTTCCTCGATGGCGCGGCAAAAAATAATCACGACGCGAAAAAAGCCGAGGCACTTTTTGATTTGATGGCGAAATTCGCGGAGTACGGATTTAACAAATCCCATGCGGCGGCCTATTCGGTTATTACTTGTCAAACGGCTTATCTCAAAGCGCATTATCCGGTGGAATTCTACGCGGCTCTGCTCTCTTCCGAACGCGATGACAGTGACAACATCACAAAATACATCGCCGATGCCAAACGCCACAAAATCCAAGTTCTGCAACCGGATATCAATGAGAGTGAAACTGATTTTACAGTGCTTCCGGACCAAAAAATCCGTTTCGGACTGGGCGCTATCAAAGGCGTCGGCCAAGTCGCCATCGATTCGATTTTAGAAGCCAGAAAAAAAGGCGGGCCTTTCAAAGATCTCTTTGATCTCTGCACTCGAGTCAGCACGCGCACGACGAATAAGCGGGTCGTCGAAGCCCTCACCAAAGCTGGCGCATTTGACAGTTTTGGAGTCAACCGCGCGAGTATTTTTAAAACCATAGACGCGGCCTTGGAAATGGGATCGAGTGTTCAGAAAACTTTGGATGACAACCAACCGTCTTTCTCCGATTTATTCGGCGATGCTGATTCAACTTTCAGCCAACGAAAAATTGAATACGAACTCGAAGAAGCTTGGCCGCGCTTGCTCGAATTAAAATACGAAAAGGACACGATTGGTTTTTACGTCACGGGCCATCCTCTAGACGATTTTGAAGACGAGCTCTATCGTTACACGACATCGACGATTGATAATCTTGCGCGCATCTCGAGTGGAAAAGAAGTTCTCATCGGTGCCGAAGTTTCTACTTTGCGCGAAATTATCACCAAACGCGGCGATCGCATGGCGTTTGTGAACTTAGAAGATAGAACAGGGACTGTCGAAGTCGTGGCTTTTTCGGATATCTATATTGAAAACGAAGCGACGTTAAAATCAGGAGAGCCTCTGTGGATCAAAGCGACGGTAGAAGTGACCGACAAAACGCCAAAATTAATCCTATCGAAAAAATCGAATTCGAAAATTCTCCCTTTAAGACATGCTTACGAAGCCATGGCGCGCGAAATCCATGTTCACTTTCCGCTCAATAAATCGGCGGATTCCGGAAAACTCGAAATTTTAAAAAGGTTCTTCGGAACTTCTAACGATAAAGCTGGAAGCCCCGTGTTTTTGCATCTCAATAGCCCACTGACGAGTACGGTACTGAGAGCAAAGGAACTGATTCCGCTCAACCGCAATAAAATCGCCGAATTGAAACAACTCTATCCAGAAAATGAACTGAAGATCGATTTTAGATAGTCCTTCAAGGTTTCAAGATTTCGTTTACATCGGCGTCAATTTTACATTCGTACCCATCCTGCATATTTACACTGAGACCGGTGGCGGAAACTTTTACAATGCGTTGACGTGTTTCATCCAAAAAGAACGAAAAATCGGTGACGAGAAAATTTGTAAACTTTCCTTGGCGAACAACCAGCGCATTTAAATCAGCGTCAAACTCAGCGTCGATAGTGACGTCGCTTGCAGGCCCGAGAGACGATTTGATTCGGTATTCGTCGTAATAGTTTGCAGCAAAAGGACTTTCATTTCCTCGAATGTGAAGGAAAAAGGAGTGCTCGCGGTGGCCGACCCATGAAAACTCGATGCTCAAACCTTTGCGTTTGTTTTTTTCAGTCGTCTGAAATCGGACCAAACATTTATCCTTTTGTGGATCCGCAGTGATGATTTTGTCTTTTTCTTGTCTCTGTCCCTTGAGAGGAGCGGAGAGCTGAACATCTCCCGCATACAAATGACTTGTTATGAAGACAAACGCACCGACTAGTACAAAGATGATTTTCATTTTTATCCTTTCATGCCGCAGCAAGGTTGTTGAGTGTGAGAATAGGTTTAAAAAAACTGGGAGGCAAGAAAATCTGCCAACGCACAGAGGCAGAGAAAGGACAGGACTGACGACGAAAATGAACTCAAGATTGATTTTAGGGAATCTTGAAGTAGGATTCATACCATGAAACACCTTTTCTTACTTTTGATCTTGAGTTTTAATCTTCTCGCCGTCCAAGGAAATTCCTTCGTGGTATCAGGCGCTGCCGAAGTTACACCCGGCAAGGCGGACGAGACCTTGGACAATCCCGAAGTTCAAACAAAATTAATTGCCCAGCTTAAACAAAAAGCGGTCGCAGAATGGCTGCAGAATTTTTTAGGCGCTCGTTATCAGAATTTTCAAAAAGCGGTTACTCCCGAGTTCGGTGAAAAATATGTTTTGGATTATAAAGTCACCCGCGTGCCGGCACTTCCGAATACGTTGGAACTTTCGGGACATCTTGATAGCGACGCTTTGAAAAAGTGGGCTCGCGTTTCCGAAACGAAAGAAAAAGGCCAAGAAGGCATTCGCCCTGTGTTTATTTATTCGTCGCTCGCAGGTGCAATGCAAAGCGCACCGAGAGAAACTTCAGAAAAAATCAAAGACTCCTCCGTTGCTCAGTTGGTTTTTAAAGAGCTGACCACCCACTTTCAAAAGCTCAATTCAAAATTAGTCCCTTTTGAAGGCAGACTTGGACTCAATGCTCCCTCTTCTTCGGAAGATGAGATTGGCACCCTTTCGAACGAAGTCGGTGCGGGTCGGTTTAATGCGGTTGTTTGGGCTCATCTTTCTCAGTGTGCGAATTGTTCGACCGCGCGAATCGATTTATACGTTTATAGTTTGGCTCCTGCGCGCCTTGCCGTTGTAAAAAGCGAGGATCTCGCAGTCGCCGCCTCCGCATTGACCAATGCAGAGAGAGCTAAAAAGTCGCTGACACCTTTTCTTGCACAGTTACACGAAGGGGTTGAAGAGACAATTTCTGAGGGGAAACTTTTTAGTAACGATTTTACGCTTCGCATTGAGGGCATTGGCGGAATCGATGGCTACCGTACCTACAAGCTCATCGATAAGGATTTTCAGCGACAGGATTTTTTAAATCAACCGTCATTGAAAATGCTTGAGAACACAGGGGTTGAGTTCAAAGTTTTAAGCACCCTTTCGAGCGATGAATTAGCGCAACGCATTCAGACGACAACTTGGGCTGGATTCAAACTTCAACGCGTCAGCGTTGATTCTCATACGATCGTTATGCGATACTCTAAGTAGTGAAAAAACTTCTACTGCTTCTTCCCGTCTTTTTGTTATTTCAAGGTTGTGCGATTTTTCGTTGGGTGGGGTTAACCTCGACCGAAGAACCCAAAACTTTGGTATTCAATGAACCGACCCCCACACCGACTCCTAGCCCCGAAGCTCCGCCGGTTGCAGAGAATAGTCTTGGAGAAAAAAACGCTCGACCCAAAAAGAAAATTCTTGTTCTAAAATTTGCGAACTATTCGGGTCTTGGAGGAACTGAGCTTGCGGACCACGCAGCCCTTTCCGTAAAAGATAAGATCAATTCGTTTGCGGAATATTCTTTCATCGACGAAGAGGCGTTAGAAGATCACGAATCGTTCTACGGCGCCAAAGGAAGAATTGACTACAAGAGAGTCTTTGAACTGGCACGTAGCCAAGGGGTCTCCGCCATTGTCTCCGGCAGTATTGAAAAAGTAGAAATTAAGGAAAGAGGCGACGAAGTCGGACTGTTTCGAACAAAATACCAAACCGTTACGGCAACGGTGAAGTTTATGCTTCATGACGCCGGCAATGAGAAACTTCTCTTAAGCAAAACGGCCGACGCTCAAGTCACTGAAGAACATACTCGCTTTCTCAGTTCGAAAACGGAAGAAGCGTATGAAGCTGATCGGGGAAAAACCGCCGTCGACAACGCGCTCAATAAAATTTATCCCGCCTTTGCATCCCACGCGCGAAAAATCGCGTGGATGGGGCGAATCGCAAAAATCGATTTGCACCGTTACTACATCAACGCGGGCGAACAAAGCGGGCTGCAAAAAGGTCAGCTCCTCAAAGTGTTTGGAACAGGACGCGAAATTTTTGATGATGAAAGTGGATCCTCATTGGGAGTGGCTCCCGGTCGATTCAAAGGGATTCTAAAAGTCGTTGAATTTTTTGGAAGTGATGGCTCGGTAGCAGTGATGCACTCGGGCGCGGGATTTCAAGAAAGGGATCGGGTGGAAGTTTATGCTCCTCCGACCCAGTAGAACACATTACATTTTAAAGCAGATTCCTAATATCCTCACCTGCATTCGCATTCTGTGTTGTCCCCTCGCACTTTATTTCCTATTCGAAAAAAAATCCGAAATGGCAGTCGGACTTTTTGTGCTCACAGGCCTCACCGATTTTTTAGATGGGTATTTAGCGCGCCGTTGGAATTGTGTTTCGAAAATTGGCGCAATCCTCGATCCGGTTGCGGATAAAATTATCCTCGTTTCGTTTTATATTAGTCTCATGCACCTGGGGCTCAGCCCCGCCTGGTTCACTGGACTCGTATTCTCGGTGAATTTACTTCAAGTGCTGGGCTTTATGATGGCGAATCTTTCAAACATTCAAAATACCGTCACCTTCGAAACTCTTAAAATCGGAAAATGGAATACGTTTTTACAATACGTCTGGGTCGCAATCCTCATCGGCGCCGAACTTTTTAAACTACCCTCAAACGCCCTGCCCTCCGAACTCCGCCTCGTCATCCACTGCCTACTCGCAGTTCTTCAAGTCACAACATTCTTGCGTTACTTCCCCCGCTTCCGTACCCACTTTAAACAAGACTTCAAAGCGCTTCGATCCCAGTAATTGCTCGCAGCGACGGGATTGGAAGGGGACCGGGGCACAACGGAACCCAAGTACCCTTCTCGACAAAACATCCGTGAGTCTCCGAACCTTATTGAGGGTCTGCGAAACAACTTGGGCTCCGTTGTGCCCCGGTCCCCTCCCAATCCCTCGTTCTGTGGAAAATAATCAGACCGTATTTCGAAAGTTTTAGGGCGCTAAATAATCTTCTAAATCGATAGCAGGTAGCAACAGTAACTTTTCTGTGCTTTCGCGATCGAGGTCGTCAGGACGTTTTGGGTAGTGATCAAGATAAAATTTAGCAGGGATTTTATGCAGATGAAGTTTCCCCCAGTCATTGAGATAGCCCTCGGGGTCAATCACATTCTTTTTTATTTTAGTAATGGAAAGCGGCGGAAACATTTTCTGAAAATAGATGCGTGCAGGAATGGGTTCGGAAATATTTTCGAAATCAAGATCCATAATCAGTCCGCGAAATTCTAAAACGGCATGGTACTTCCATGTCGTGTAGAAACGACTTGAATCACTCATTAAAGCAGTCCGGCGGTGATGGGGCACCAGAAACTGAAGGGTTGGAATTTGGTTTGGAACGACGAACGGATTCGATAAGTCCCGGTGTTTGATAAACAAAATATTGAGTTCATCCAGATCAATTTCATGCGCTAACTTTTTAGAAATATTTCTGGCGAGCTCCCCTGAATTAATCATGCAAGCACTCCGCTTGTAGGCCGTCTTAGAGGTATAGGACGTTTTTATTAAGCCCGCGAGTAACGTGAGGCATCTGATTTCTGCAAAGGCAGGAAACGCGTTTAGCGTTGATATGAGTATGAGAAAAATGAATTTGTTTTTCATTCTTTTGGCTCACTTCGAGTGTACGTAAACTCGCGTATAACATAGTTGCTTCCAAAAAAGGGATAAGAAAAAGAAAGAATAAAGGCCGTTATCCGCCGTCCTTGCAAGTGCTTCCGGCTGCTTGTAGTCTCTCTTTATGCAAGTTCAAGTATTTAGAGATGTTTCTTTCGAGGCTATTTTAGGCATTCAAGAAGAGTGTTTGCTCAAAGTCACAGAAGATCCACGCGAGAGTTTTCTGCTGGTTTTTGAACCAAAACCGACTTTTACCGCAGGAATTTCCGCTGAAAAATCCGATCTCTTGTGGGATGAATCTACTTGTCGAGAAAAGGAGATCGCTCTGACGCCTGTCACTCGCGGTGGAAAATGGACGTATCACGGTCCGGGACAAATTGTGGTTTTTCCGATTCTTGCTTTGAAAACTTTAGGGTTAGCGGAGAGAGATACCAAAGCGTACGTCGCTATTTTATCAAAAGCCGTTCAAAACTATTTGAATTTGCAGAATCTCGTTTCTCAAATTAAAGACGAACCCTACGGAATCTACGTCGGCGATGAAAAAATTTGCTCCTTTGGAATCCGCATTCAACGTGGAGTGACCTCGCATGGGTTTGCGCTATATTTATCGCCTCAACACAATCCCTTCCGGGGCATTCATCCCTGTGGCCAAAAAGAAGTTGCTCTCACATCTCTCTGGCAAAACGGGGTCAAATCCACCTGGATTGACGCATCAAATCAACTGGTGCAATCCATTAAAAAAAGTTTCATTCTGGCTTAAAAGCCGATAGTCTTAGCGCATTGTTTTTTACCCCTATTTAGGAGAACGAAGTATGACTGAGGCAAATCAATCAAAAGGCGGATCTAACCATTCGCTCATCTACGGCGTTTGTGTCGTAGTTGGAATCGTCGTAGGTGTCATCGGCGCGATGGCAATCAAGGGCGGCGGAAGCATGAGCGGAGGCGATCCGGTGGTTGCTGAATTCGGAGGCCGTTCCGTAAAAGCTTCTGAAGCGTTTGCCGCAATCAAAACTCGTTTGTTCGATCTCGAAGAAGAAGTTTATCGAACCAAAGAACAAGCAATCAACGAATACGTTGATCAAAAAGTGATCGAAATTGAAGCCAAAAAGCAAAATATTTCGATGGAACAACTTCTCGATAAAGAATCCCAAGGCGTTGTCGCTGAAGTCACCGACAAACAAATCGATGAATTTTTAGCTTCCAAAGGTCTTTCGTTGAAAGATCCGAGAGTCAAAAAAGACGACGTGAAAGAATATTTAAAATACCGCCAAAAATTCGAAAAACGTCAAGCCTACGTCGCAAAACTTCGTGAAACTTCCAAAGTGAAGATCATGATTCCTGAGCCAGAATCGCCAAGCCTCAAAGTCACGACCGATGGTTACCCAACTTGGGGAAATAAGAATGCTCCGATTACCATCGTAGAATTCTCCGATTTCCAATGTCCGTTCTGCGCGAGAGCGGTGCCAACGATTCAAAGACTGAAAAAAGAATTCGGTCCTGAAAAAATTAAAATCGTTTTCAGACATATGCCGCTTCCCAATCACCCACGCGCTTTCCCGGCTTCCATGGCTGCTCAATGCGCCGAAGACCAGGGTAAATTCTGGGAAATGCACGATATGCTTTTCGAAAACCAACAAAAACTCGAAGATGCGGATTTCAAAACCTACGCTGGAAAGCTGGGAATGGACGCCACGAAATTTGCGGAATGCTTTGATAAGAAGAAACATGAAGAACTGATTAACAAAAGCCGCAAAGAATCCGAGTCTGTCGGAATTCAAGCGACTCCTTCTTTCGTGATCAATGGTGCTCTCCTCCAAGGAGCGCAGCCCTTCGAAAAATTCAAAGAAAAAATCGATCGCTTAGCAAAGAAGTAATTTCTGAAATTTAAAACGGCCAGTCCTTAGGGGCTGGTCGTTTTTTTTTGCCTGCCCGTTGTCACCCCTCATGAACTCAGGTACTGGATAAGGGTGCATGCCTATTCTCCATCTATCGCCCGAGAGAAATATGATTGCATCGTCATTGGCTCAGGAATCGGAGGTCTTACGGCGGCCACCCTCCTTGCAAAAGAGGGGAAAAAGGTTCTCGTTTTAGAACGCCATTATCTTCCTGGCGGCTTCTCTCATACTTTTAAACGACAAGGTTATGAATGGGATGTCGGAGTCCACTATGTCGGAGAGGTCCACCGTCCCGAAGCCCAGCTGCGGCAAGTTTTTGATTATCTGACAGATGCGAAGCTTTTGTGGGAACCGATGGGAGAAATCTACGATCGGGTGGTGATTGCCAACGACACTTATGATTTTGTCGCGGGAGAAGAAAACCAGATTCAGAAACTCGTTGAAAAATTCCCCGACGATCGTTCCGCCATCGAATCGTACTTTTCTCTACTTAAAAAAGTTCGACTCCGCACCCTCATGCATTTCGGCGAACGTTCGATGCCCATTCCGTTAAGTAAATACGTGGGCTGGATCTTACGAAATGGATTTTATAAGTGGTCAGACCAAACAACCTATGAAGTTTTGAGAAGGCTGACTAACAATGAAAAACTGATCTCAGTGCTCACCGCTCAATGTGGCGATTACGGCCTGCCGCCCAAGAAGAGCAGTTTTGCAATGCACGCGTTAGTCGCCGGTCATTACTTAAACGGCGGAAGCTATCCTAGCGGAGGGGCGTCGCGAATCCACCATTCAATTTTGGAAGAATTTACGAAGTACGGGGGAAAACTCTGCTTGCGGGCGGAAGTCGATCAAATCCTTCTTGTAAAAAACAAGGCCGTTGGGGTGCGCCTCAAAAACGGGGACGAGATTTTTTCTGACAAAGTAATTAGCAATGCGGGAGCCCGCAATACTTTCGAACGATTTTTGAAAGAGGTTCCCGATAAGCCCTTTCCTATCCTTCAACAATTAAAAACGATCAAACCGTCGATTTCGCATTTTTGTGCCTACGTGGGACTCAATCGTTCCGATAAAGATTTGAATTTGCCCAAATTTAACTACTGGATGTATTCGGATTATCATTTCGATTCTCTCTTCGAAAACTTTCATTTAGATCCGGATGCACCGCTTCCTTTCGCCTATATTTCATTTCCTTCAGCGAAGGATCCTCTATGGGAAGAGTCCCACCCCAATCAGTCGACGATTCAAGTCTTAGGGATGGCGCCCTTCGAATGGTTTAAAAAGTGGGATGGCACTTCTTTAAAAAAGCGCGGAGAGGACTACGAAAAATTCAAAGAGGTTCAAAAGCAAAGACTCTTGAATAAACTCTTCGAGGTTGTTCCCCAGGCAAAAAATCATATCCACACTTGCGAATTTTCGACACCTCTTTCAACCCAGCATTTTTCTAATTACTCTTCAGGCGAAATTTATGGACTCGAACATACCCCCGCAAGATTTCGGATGCGTTGGTTACGTTCGCACACGCCTATCCAAAATCTTTTTATGACCGGTCAGGATATTCTAACGGTCGGTGTTGGGGGCGCTGCATTTTCAGGTGTTGTCACCGCGAGTTCCATCTTGAGAAAAAACTTATTGGGAAAAATTCAAAAAGAAGCTTCACGCAGAAGCCGGGAAAAATCGCTTCAATTTTAGGAATCTTTTTTCCATTCCCTCGTAACTCACCCACGCACAAAAAAACGTGCTGGCAAATCCAATTAAAACAAAAAGGGAATGACTGGCGGTAAAAGAAATTCCATATTTCACGAACGCGCCTGAGAAAATCTTATACTGCATTAACAGGGTTCGAACAGGGACATGGAACAAATAAATCCCATAGCTATATTTTCCTACAATCCTTAAAAAAAGTACGAAAAAACACGCGTTCTTAAATGCTTCTCATCGGGATGTAAAAGAGATGCGAGTAAGGCCCCATAAAAAACTGCCAAAAAGGAATAACCCACGAACATACTTGCAAATGTTCTCGCAAACGGGGATGTGTAATAAACCACCGCAATGCCCGCCCCAAATAGCGCGCCCAGAACCGCTAGATTTCGGTCCAGAAGAATTTTACTTTTCTCCCGGTATAAAATAGCAACAAGCCCCCCCACCGCCAAAGCATCGAGTCTGGACAAGATAAAAACATAATTTATGAGCGGGTTCACTTCTAAAACGATGAGGCCAAGGCGAATCAAAGGGCAGATAAGGATGATTGCAAAGCACAGAAACTTTAGCTTCGATTGAGAAAGACTTTTCACGATCTTTGGCCAGAAAAAATAAAACTGCTCTTCGACCGCGAGGCTCCACATGGGATCGAGCCAGTTTCCCTTCCAGCCAGTTGCCATATTCACAAAATTTGCAAGAAAGAAAAAATAAGGCGCCCAGTATTTTTGCCCTCGAAGCGCAATATCCGCCAGTCCTGCGCTTAAAAGGGGTAGAATAAAAAGAGTTAAAATCAAAAAACTGTAATGTAGAGGCAAAATCCGCAAACTACGTCTGATGTAGAAATTTCGGTAATAGTGAAAAGAGTTTTTAGAATCGATAAGAATCCCTGATAACAAAAAACCAGACAAGACAAAGAAAAGATCTACCCCGCTCCAACCGAGTTTTACAAACCTCAAGTAAACTTCGCTTTTCCACGAAAAAGATTCAAATTCAGAAAAATGAAAAATAAAAACGTATAAAACCGCCAGTCCTCGCAGCCCATCCAAAGTCGAAAAATGTTTCTGCGTGGTTGTTTCTGTCATTGCGAAGCGCGGACGGAAGAAGTGTTAATCTGAGTCTATGAGATTAACATTATATCACAGTCGGGCTTCGCGGGAGCTGTTCGAACGGGCTTTGCGCTTACCTTGCGTTAAGAGAATGTTTGAATCCTTTTTCCCTTTTCTCGTCGGCTTCATCCCTTTAGACGCGTGATACTTTAAAGAAGCCTTCACAAAACCTACGAACAAAGGATGGGGCAGAAAGGGTTTTGATTTGAATTCGGGATGGAACTGACATCCCAAGAACCACGGATGACCTTTAACTTCGATCATTTCGACGAGTTTCAACTCCGGGTTCACACCTGAAACGATGAGGCCTTCTTCTTCTAAAGTCTTTCGATAGTGGTTATTCACCTCGTATCGATGCCTGTGACGTTCAGAAATTTCGGTTTTACCATAAACTTCGTTCGCAATCGTTCCGCTTGAGATCTTACATTGGTAAGAACCCAGTCGCATGCTGCCACCGAGTTTATCGACGCGTTTTTGGTCTTCCATTAAATCAATAACGAATTCTCCGGTATTGGAGAACTCACGGCTCGTAGCTTTATTTAATCCACAAATATTTCTCGCATATTCGATGATGGCTAGCTGAAGACCGATGCAAATTCCAAAGTAAGGAATCTTATGCGTTCTTGCGTATTGAATGGCTTTGATTTTTCCTTCCACTCCACGTTGGCCAAAACCTCCGGGAACCAAAATGCCGGAGAGGCCTTCGAGTTGCTCTTCAAGATTTTTCTGCTTTTCGAGTTTTTCAGAATCGATGTATCTCAATTTTAACAAAACTTGATTGGCAATTCCTCCATGAACGAGCGCTTCACTGACACTCTTGTAAGACTCGGTCAGATCGACATACTTTCCAACCACTCCGATTTCGATTTCACCGTTTTTGGGTGCGGAGATAATCTGAGCGATTTTAGCCCAGCGGTCTAAACCTTTGGCTTTGTTCTTAAGACGCAAACGTTCACAGATTTTTTCATCGAAACGTTGCTGGTAATAAACCAAAGGCACTTCATAAATATTAGAGACGTCCCTCGCCGTAATTACATTTTCGGCTTTCATGTTACAAAAGAGTGCAATCTTTGCCTTAATATCTTCTGGGATGTCACGGTCGGTGCGACACAATAGAAAATCGGGTTGAATTCCAATCTCTCTCAATTTTTGCACGGAATGCTGAGTGGGTTTTGTCTTTAACTCGCCCGATAGGCCTAGATAAGGAACCAATGTCAGATGAATAAATAAAACATTTTCTTCTCCCACATCGAATCGAAACTGTCTAATCGCTTCCAAAAAGGGAAGGGATTCGATATCGCCGACGGTTCCACCGATTTCGATAATCGCGACTTCTTTTCCTTTGGCTGCGTTTTTTACTCTCTCTTTAATTTCATCGGTAATGTGAGGAATGACTTGAACCGTTCCGCCTAAATAGCCCCCACGGCGTTCGCGAGCGATGACGGTCTCGTAAACTTGACCGGCGGTCACACTGTTTTCTCGCTTTAAATTCACGTTCGTGAAGCGCTCGTAATGTCCAAGATCGAGATCGGTTTCCGCGCCGTCTTCAGTCACAAAAACTTCGCCATGTTGAAAAGGATTCATCGTTCCAGGATCCACATTCAAATAAGGATCCATTTTCATCATCGTAATTTGAATGCCACGATTTTCAAGCAATGCCCCTAAAGAAGCCGACGCGAGACCTTTTCCCAATGAGGAAAGAACTCCTCCCGTCACAAAAATATATTTCGTTTTCATAAGTTTCTTTCTTTTAGGTACATTTCAACTTTTTTTAAATCTTCTGGGATGTCGACAGCGATTGTGTCCATCTTAATTTCAACGACTTGAATTTTCATCCCGTTTTCTAAAGCTCTTAATTGCTCGAGTTTTTCGGTGTTCTCAAGTTTTCCTTGAGGAAGTGAACAAAACTTCATTAAGGCCTCTCGTCGGTACCCGTAGATTCCGATATGCTTTAAATAAGTTCCATCCGGGTCTATTTGAATCGGCTGCCGTGAAAAATACAAAGCCTCATTTTTTTGATTCAAAACCACTTTCACCGCGTTTGGGTTTTTTAACGTCTCTGGACATTTCATTTTAACGGCCAAAGTCGATATCGAAGCTTCTGGATGATTTTTGAGCGCCTCTACCAAAAGGTCAATCGGTTCGGGCGGCAATAAGGGCTCATCGCCTTGGATATTAATAATAAACTCGGCCGCGATATCCTTTGCGACAAATGCGACGCGATCGCTTCCTGAAGGAAGCTCGGGCGTCATCACGACTTTGGCGCCAAACCCGCGAACCACTTCCGCCACGACCTCATTGTCGACTGCAATCATCACTCCGCTTAAACTTTCAGCGAGCAACGCATTTTCCCAAACGTGTTGGATCATCGGTTTATTCAGAATCGGAGCAATGACTTTAAAAGGGAATCGAGATGAGTGTGCCCGAGCGGGAATTACAGCAAATGCGGCGTCAGGAGCACTCATAATGTTCTAATGATATAGCCCGTTCAGCCCAAAACTTCAAGGAAAACGCATTTTTGAGCCTGGCTGAGTGCCTTCTGACAAAAAGAGATGGCCTTCTTTCCAAAAGACAGAAAGAAGGCCCTGGTATCTTCTATTTAGTTATTAATACGGTCATTCTTCTAACCACACTAAAAGAATTGCCGTTAGTTTGGATTTTGCTCAGGAATTTCTGCTAATTTCACCTCCACTTCTTTCTTCTTCTTATTCTGGTAATCGATGAGGGAGACCTTAATTTTTTCGAGCGGTGCTTTTGAACCGACAAACTTTTGGACTTCATTGGGTTCAGTCATTGCCGTGGCGCCAATTTGTACGATGACATCACCGGGATGAATCCCGGCTTTCTCAGCAGGACTGTTTTCATCCACTTCATGAACAAGAACGCCGGATTTAATTCCGAGATCTTTCAACAATTCCTTATCCGTTTGCGCGATACGAATTCCCATCCAACCTCTTTCAACCTTTCCTTTTTGAATGAGTTTTTCAGCGGTCTCACGAGCGGTGGAGGAGGGGATCGCAAACCCGATCCCCATATATCCTCCGCTTTTGGAGTAAATCGCTGTGTTTACACCCATGACTTTTGCATCGAGTGTGCAAAGAGGTCCACCCGAATTGCCGGGATTAATCGCGGCATCGGTTTGAATTAAATCGTAGCCGAATTCCGCTCCCATGACATTGGAAGCGTTTCTCCCTTTTGCACTCACGATTCCGGCCGTGACGGAGTGACTCAACATAAATGGACTACCAATCGCGATCGCCCAGTCGCCCACTTCGACGTTGTCTGTATTTTCCCAAACAATCGCCGAAAGGGACGTCCGGCTTTCCACTTTAATGACCGCGAGATCCGTTCTCGCATCTTTTCCAATTAATTTGGCGCTCAGTTTTTCTTGATCATCGGGGAGAGTGACTTCGAACTCCTGAGCGCCTTTAACAACATGATAATTCGTTAAAATATAACCTCTCGGATCAATCACAAATCCAGAGCCGGAAGAATCGCCCTGCTCTTCACGAGGATTTGCTCCCGGCGGCACTTGAAAAGGGCTCATAAATTCTTCAAATGGATTAAATCGGTGATTAAATGACGGGCCCCCGGGGCGGGGGGCCAAGCGACTTTGACTCGAAGGATGTGACTGATGTTTCGCGCGAATCGTCACGACTGACGGCCCCACTTTTTTGGCTACGGCTCTAAAACTCTCCGAGCTCTTCCTCAAAAAACTATCATCAGCAGCATAGGCGCTCTGCGAAAAATATAGCGTCGCAAGACATCCCAAGACTAATAAGACCCACAAGAAATGATGTTTTGTCTCTTTGCGTTTCATCCGCGTCTCCATGCTCTTCAGACGAAGGCCCAAAGAAATGTGTGACAGTTTCTTCGCGAAGTACCTAAACGAATTTGACGCACACCCCCTAAATCATTGTGAAGAATTTTTCATATTTTGCCGATGAATACTCGTACCCTTTTTAATATGAAAAATTATCAGATTAAATTTGCGTGGCTTGTAGTTCTCTTATTTGGGGCGAATCTTTTCGCTCGCGCTCCGGAGGAGGCTGAGTTTCGAGCAGGCTCTATTATCGGAGAAGAAACGGCCAATTGGATCGCAAACCTAGAGACCCGTCCAAATTCCGTCGGAATCTTTTACGTACATACCAATTATCCTTTGGATCAAGACTTCAGCAATATCGTTGAAAATGAAATTATGAAGGGTCTCGCCAACAAAGGAATTACAAAAGTGTCTTCCTGTTCGGAATGCCGAACCCCTCAAGTCAATGTCTCGGATGACAGAGTGGTGATCAGTAAAGGTGCCCCCGACATCGAACATATTAAGACGATGGGAAAACGCTATCCTGTCGAATCGTTTTTGATTGTAGAAATCTACCGAACAAAAATGAATCTGATTGCGCAAGCCAGTCTCTACAAAAATCCTTCGGGTGATTTAATGGGTGCGGAGCGATTCTCAGTGCCGGCTCTAAGTTTTCAGGATAGCTCAGTCCAGTTTTTATTCACTTTAGGATCTGGGAAGCTGTTCGGTGGCACTTCCACAGCAACGGGGGGAAGTTCCTCCTTTTCAAATGCCGTCGGCTTAGCACTTTTAGAAGAAGTAGGATTTGCGAAAGCTGGGTTAACGATGGGAGCAACTTTTGGAGATGGAACGATTCTCTCGATTTGCCCGACACTTTCATTTCGTGGACGCTTCGGACACAGTTTTTTAAGTTACGCCTTTAACCCAGGTTTAGGCTACGCCTTTGGCGGAGGCGGAAAAGGTTTTGCAGGAAGAGCGTCATTAGAATTCTTCTTAGGTTCTTTCGCTTTAATAGGATTTGAAGCCCTTTATTTTTCGCCTGATAAAGAAGATCCCACGATTAACAAAGGTTACGCAGGCGCACACATTGGCATTTCATTGGGACGCTAAATTTCCATGATCAAATTTTTCACACTTTTTTCTCTTATCCTCTTCGCAGACAATGCTGAGAATTACTATGTGAGAGAAACAAACGGTGGACTCGAACTGATCACACCCTACGGAAAAAAAGTGATTCTGGGCGATTAC
This sequence comes from uncultured Bdellovibrionales bacterium, assembly GCA_937903155.1. Lineage (GTDB taxonomy): Bacteria > Bdellovibrionota > FAC87 > UBA2466 > UBA2466 > CALCZU01. Next base: position 26,235 of record CALCZU010000030.1, on the reverse strand, counting down.
GCGCCGGATGGCGGTTTTAACTACAATATCCAGATCCCTTTAAGCTCGATTAAACCGACTCCGTCTCCGACGCCGACACCCGCAGCGGCTGCGCCCGTAGCGACGCCTGTTCCTTTAGTGATTCACAATATGTACCCCGGGGGCTTTCCGACCGCTAACTCCGAAGACAGTTCGAAGAATAAAGCCGCGACAGATGAACCCAAACGAGAACCCGCGTCGGTCATTCCTCCCAAAATTACGATTGAATACGACGACACCGATCGCATGGTGCTCGAAGCAAATCGTTTGTACAATAAACGCAAATATTACGAGGCCACCCAGGTCGTCGAAGAAATCATTCGCAAAAAACCCGAGTATGTTCGTGCCTGGATTATGAAAGGCAGCTTGATGTACGTGCAAAAACAAAACGATTTGGCAAAACGCGCTTGGCAACAAGCTCTCGCTCTTGAACCGAACAACTCTCAGGTTAAAACCTTTTTAGATAAATTAAAATGAACCGTAAATCGCACATTTTGCAGTTCCTCTTTTTACTTCCTTTCTTCGCATTTGCTGCGAATGATGCTTATTTAGTGGAAGCGAAAGTCCAATCAGACCTCGAAAATGCGATTTCGCGAATTATCTCCAAAGAACAATTTCTGATACAAGTGAATGCAGATATTCAAATCAAATCCGAAAGACGCTTGGTCGAAGGCGAAACACTGCAAGCTCAGACTCAATCGGAAATCAAAAAAGAAAATGAAGTCGCTCCGCCACTTCCCGGCTTTGTTCCTGAATTTAAAGAAGAAGTCGTCGTTAAAGAAAATCCTTCTGTTCAGTCTCGCCAAGTCTATCGGACCGTTGAAACGAGCGAACTCAATACTTTAAAGATTTACGTTAAATTCGATAATACGCTTCCTCAAAAAGTCGTCGCGCAAGCGAAAACTCTCATCCAAGATTATTTAAGAGGAAGTTACCCCAATAAATCTTATGTCAGCTTCGCCCAAATCGCGATGCTAAAGCCTGAGAAACCTGTCGGTAAAACAGATACCGAAAAAGCGCTCGAAAAGCTTCAGCTATCCGTCGAGAAGATGAAAGAGAAAACCCCTCCCTCTTTAATGGAGCAGGTGTGGCTCTATATGAGATGGGTGGGAGCGGCTCTCTTAGGTGCCATTGCCATGATGCTTCTGATCCAGCGGGAAAATCAGAATAACGGCAAGCAAGATACTTCCATGCAAAACCTTCTTCCTTTTTTAACTGCCCGAAACGCATCCGAGAATTCTACGCATCAAATCGGTGGTCCGAGAAGATCGTCGTCCTCCCGACCGCGGCTTGAGCGAGGACCTTCCGTCCGAGAACAGCTTCTGGATAAATTTTTAGCTCGCTCAGAGTCGTTTAAAAACTATTACTCTTTACTCAATGTCGAATTACGAAATGAGATTTCATTTGGTCTCGCAGGCCCCGCGTTTGACAGCTTACTCGATGGGTTGGCCATCCCTCGTGCACCCCAATCACCCGAAATTCCGGAGATTGAACTCAAACTTTCTCGACATGAAAAAAACTTTGATGAGTTTGTAAGAACGCAAGACTGGAAGAGTTCTCAGTTTTTTGGATTCTTACAGTTCTTAACCGATGAACAGTTAGGTGCGATTGTTTCGCTGCAAAGTCATCAGGTTGTCGCAACGATGTTGCGCTTCATGCTTCCTCAACAGTCTGCCAAAGTCTTAAAACCTCTCTCTGACAGCGAAAAAACTCAAGTGTTAAGCTACTCTTCCAAGCTAAATCAAGTACCCTATGCAGAGTTACTCGAAATCGAAAGGCAGGTTCGTCAACTCGCAAACCAGCTGCCTAAAAATATTTTTGGCTCCCAAAAAGATGAAGCGGATTTCTGGGGTAAGATTCTAAACGTCACTGACGATCAGGAATCACTTTTAAAAATGCTCGAGAGGGATAAACCGGAACTTTACCCCACTCTTAAAAAATTCCGTTTTACCTTGGAAGACGCAGCCACTCTTCCCAATGCGATGCTTGAGAAAGTTTTGTCCAGTATGGACAATGAAGAACTTTGCTTAGCGCTCGCAACTTGCAGTCCAAATGTTTCAGAAGTCATTCTCGATGCCGTCCCTGCGAAAAGACGAGATTACCTTGTCAATCAGTTGGAAGGCTACCGAGACGCCGACAGCGAAAAAACAAACGCTGCAAAAATAGTTCTTACTAAGAAAATTCGCGAGGCAATTTCATGATCTCACGACTTGCTGGAATCCTTCTTCTCGGCACCTGTCTGTTCGTCGTCTACGAATTCGAAAGTCAATCGAGCCTTGAAGGCGTCTACCGACTTCTGCATTGGCCTGCATTGGTGTTGACGGGACTTGGGCCCGTGGCATTGACGCTGATTTGTTTTGAAGATGAAACTTTGGCGAGAGCCCTTGGAATTCTTTTTGGCGCCGGACCTAAAACAAGACTCCGTTTACATGAAAAAGAGGCTCTCTTTTTGCACCGTTTAGGAAAAGAATACTACTCCGAAGGCTCTGGCGTTTTCGAAAAAGTAAAGACAGGAAAGTTTTCGCCTTATGTTCGTAAATCGATAGACAAACTTTCGGTGAAAATGCCTCCTTGTGATATCCGCGACTTACTGAATCTCGAAAAAGATCGATTTCTCAATCGCACCGAACATTGTCTTGCTGTGACATCAATGGGACTTCGATTGGCACCGTCTTTAGGGATGCTCGGAACCATCTTAGGAATGGTCCGGTTACTCTCGACGTTAGAAGATCCTTCTAAAATTGGCTCGAATATGAGCCTCGCTTTGCTGACAACTTTCTACGGCCTCTTTTTCTCCATCTGCATCTGGACTCCAATTCAACAAAAAGTGGAACGGGTTCTGAGCATCGAAGGAGAAGCTTACGATCAGCTCATGAAATGGCTCGAGCTGATTGAAAAGCGAAAACCGACGAACTATTTCGCGGAGGCCGCGGAGATTAATCACCCTCAAAGCTCAACGCCTCCACAAGCCGCCTAAAAAAAGATGCGAAACCGAAAGAAAAAAGAAGATCCGGGAGAGTTTTTATGGCTCACCTCGTTAAGCGATCTGATGATTCTTTTATTCGTATTCTTTGTGATGCTTTTTAGTTTCACTTATAAAAAAGTAAAACAATCTGATTTCAAAGAAGTCGTTGCAACGATTCAAAATAAACCCAAGCCCGTCGATCCCGTGCAAGTTTTAGAAAAAGATTTTAAACAATGGGCAGAAACCCAAAAACTCTCAGAACAAATTTCCGTGTCTCGTCAGGACGACGCCATTCTCATCGAAGTGAAAGACAACGTGTTTTTCTCAAGCGGTGCTTACCGTCTTCACGAAGTCGGTTTACAAAAACTTGAGAGCCTTGCAAAAGCGTTGACCCGCGTCCCTGAAAAGTTTCATATCGGAATTGAAGGGCACACCGACAATGTTCCGATTCACACTTCTGAAATCGAAGACAATTGGGAACTTTCTTCAAAACGCGCGTTGGCGGTTTTAAGAGCTTTGAACCTTCCCGAAAAACTTCAAAAGCGCACAAGCGCCATCGCCTGGGGAGATGTCAAACCCATTGCGCCCAATCAGGACGATTCGGGAAGCTCTCTTCCCGACAATCAAGCCAAAAATCGCCGCGTCACTTTCCGTATTTTTTAAGTCCCGCCCGGTGTCAGATAGAATCCACTAGCGTTAAATTTTCAAAACGTTGAAAGCTTCCGTGCGTAAAACGTTGGCCACTCCTTTGCACTGAATGAATGTTGGGGGAGCCATGAAAAAACACTGGATACTCGTTTGCGCATTTTTCTCTGTAAATTCAGTTTTTGCAGACTCGCTTTCATTGGGAATTCCTGATTATCGGGGAACCGGTTGTCCCAACGGATCCGCTGCCACCGTACTGAGTCCGGATGCTACTCAACTCAGTATTCTTTTTGACGCTTTTACGGTCGAGGCAAATGCTTCACAAAGACGCGACCGCAAAGCCTGCGAGCTGATGATTCCTGTTCACGTCCCCTCTGGCTATTCCATCTCAATTTTTGAAATGGATTATCGAGGTTTTAGTAGTATCCCTGAAGGCGCCAGCGCGGATTTGGATGTCGACGCCTTCTTTACAGGAATTAAAGCAAACGGGCCTCGCCACCGCAATGGTCTCAGGGCAAAAGCAAGAGGGAATTTTTTTCTCTCGCACCGAATTGCAAATCAAGAAATGGTCTGGTCACCTTGCGGTAAAGACGTCACGTTACGAGTGATTTCACAACTTTCGGTCGCGACTAATCCAGCCGGCGATCAAACTTTGGCTGCCGTCGATACAATCGATGTTTCGTCGGGACTGATTTACCAAATTCAAACTAGGAGTTGCGCGCCTCCACAACCGCCACACCCCCCCAACCCGCCGCCAAGGCCTCCAATGCCTCCGATACAACCCCATCCACGGCCCGGTCCACACAATCCTCCACAACCCCCGCCTAAACCCTGTTTGGGAGGAAAGAAAATGTGTCTGCCCAGCTAAAGACTATTTCAAATAACCGCGTTTTTGCTGATCTCTTTCGATCGAGCGGAACAGGGCTCCGAAATTGCCTTCTCCAAACGCGTGATGGTTTTTTCGTTGAATGATTTCGATAAAAATGGGACCAATTAAATTCTTCGTAAAGATCTGAAGCAAGTATCCTTCATCATCTCCATCCGCTAAAATTTTTAAGCGCTGAAGTTCAGCGTGATCTTCGGTGACGTTGGGAACTCTATCGAAAACTTCTTCGTAATATTCATTATCAATATCCAAAGTCTGAATTTCTTTGCTTTGAATGGCATCTAAACTCGAAATGATATCCGTCGTCAGAAGCGCGATATGCTGAACGCCCGCTCCTTTGTATTCTTCCAAATACTCGTTGATTTGAGATTTGGCGTCGGTGCCTTCATTGATTGGAATACAGAAAGTTCCACACGGGGATTTTAAGGCGTAGGAAATCAAACCTGTTTTCACGCCTTTAATGTCAAAATATTTAATCTCGGTAAACCCAAAAATATTCTTATAAAAATCAGACCAATGCTTCATCGTTCCTTGAGGAACATTGTTCGTGAGATGGTCGACACAGAGAAAACCTTTTTCTTTGTGAAGAACGGGTTCAGTCTTTTCAAAACCCATTCGTTCATAACGGTCTTTTTCTTTCCAATTCTCAATGAAATAGATGAGGCTGTCGCCGATTCCGTAAATCGCTCGAAGTTTTTCTCCCTTTTGAACTTGGTAATCTCCGACCTCGGCCGCTTTCGCTCCGAGTTCTAAAGCTTTTTTAAAAGCCGCATCTGCACTCTTCACACGCCAGCCCATTGCCGAAACACAAGGGCCATGGAGCGCTTCGAATTTTGCTCCAAATGAATTTTTATCGTGGTTGATGAGAAAGTGAATGTCATTTTGGTTGTAGTAATTTACATTCCTTGTGGAATGGCGCATTAATTTAGAGAAACCGAATGCGTAAAACAGTTTTTCGATGGTTTCAGGTGATCGAGTACTGAATTCAATGAACTCGATGCCCTGGAGTCCGATGGGGTTATTATTTTGTGTCATATGCTGCTCCCTTAAATTCAGTTTTATCATATAATAGAGAGAGCTGTATCCAGATTTCAACCTTCTCTCATCTCATTAACCGTGATATTATCATATGCTAACTATAAGGAATCATTTATGTTTAGACTCATCTCGGCATTTGCAATCTTTAGCTCCCTTAGCTTTTCTTTAGAACTGCAATGTTCTCACGTCCCTCAAATCACCGAAGCCTTTTTAAAAGCCCACTACGTCCATAAAACGCTGACCAATGAGATTAAAAGTCACACGGTTGATCAGTATCTGAAAAATCAAGACCCTTCGAAAACCATGTTCATCGAATCGGATATCAGCGAACTCAAAACGCTTCTGACAAAAGTATTCGAAAAAGCAAAGACCGGAACCTGTTCGGATCTTTTTGAAGTTCAGAAAAAAGTGATTTCGCGCGCCGAAGAGAATGAAGCTTTCGTGAAATCCTTCATCAACGATAAATATGTTTTAGATGAGAACACCGAATTGACGACTGATCCGAAAAAACGGGGTTATTCAAAAACCTCGCAAGACAAATTCAACACCATTAAAAAAATGTTGCACTTTCAAATGTACAATTTGCAACTCGCTAAAGTGAAGCCCGCTGACGCAAAAAAACAGCTCATCCATCGCTATGAACTGATTACAAAGAGATTTCGAGATAGAAAAGCCAGTGACGTCTACGCGTATTTCTTAGACGCGTTTGCGGAAGCACTTGACCCTCATTCCAGTTTCCTTTCGCCTGATAGCCTTGAAGACTTTCAGATCCAGATGCAACTTTCTTTAGAAGGCATCGGCGCTTCTCTCCGGTCTGAAGATGGGTTCACCGTGATCGAAGAACTCATCAAAGGCGGAAGTGCCGACAGAGCAAAAGTTTTAAAACCTAAAGACAAGATTATTTCGGTTTCTCAACCCGGCGGAACTCCGGTCTCGGTCATGGATATGGATCTTCGGGATGTCGTTAAAATGATTCGCGGAAAGAAAGGCACTAAAGTCATTCTCAATATCTTACGCCAAGGCGATAAGAGCGAAACGTTTGAGACAACGATCGTTCGAGACAAAGTCGATCTCGCAGAGCAAGCTGCAAAGGTGACTTACGAGAAAAGAAAAATCGACGGTAAAGACAAAAAATTTGCAGTCATTGATTTGCCAGGATTCTACGGAACCGGGGGCAAAGAAGGCCGTTCTTGCTCTGAAGATATCAAACGTGCGATTCAAGCCGCGAAAAAAGAAAAGGTTGATGGAATCGTCTTAAACTTAAGCCGAAACGGCGGAGGTCTTCTTGATGAAGCGGTGAAAATCTCTGGATTCTTTATTAATACCGGAGGCGTTGTCGCGACTAAAAATTTCAGAGGAGATGTGCAAGTGCTTGCAGACGAGCAAGAAGGTGTGGAATACAATGGCCCTTTGGTCGTTCTCACGAGCCGTGTGAGTGCCTCCGCGTCTGAAATTTTAGCCGGAGCTTTAAAAGACTATCATCGCGCGGTGATCGTCGGCGGAGACCACACGTTTGGAAAAGGTTCCGTTCAATCGTTAAGTGATTTGCCCTTTAATCTCGGCGGAATGAAAGTCACGATGGCGATGTTCTTTATCCCGAGCGGTGTTTCTACTCAGCAACAAGGGGTGAAAGCGGATGTTGTTCTTCCCTCGATTTTCAGTACGGATGAAATCGGTGAAAAGAACCTAGACTACTCGCTTCCTCCACAAAAGGTTCCCACGTTTGTCTCAAAAAGTGGCAACACGACGGCAGCGGAATCGAAATGGGAACCGATTACTGATTCGGTTACCAAAAAGTTATCGGATAAATCAGCCGCTCGGATTTCTAAAGATCCTAAGTTTGTCGAGCTTAAGAAAAAGATTGAAAAGACACAGAAAAACGCTGGAATCGTTAAACTCGCAGAGTTGAAGGCCGAATCTAAAGCCGCGAAAACCACAAAACCCGAAACGAAGATCAAAGATACGAAAAAGGATCTCCCCACTAATCCCGATGATCCAGAGAAAAAAGATGACGAAGACGAAAAGAATCCTTTCATTCAAGAAGCTGTGAATGTTTTAGGGGATTTAGTCTCGGCTAAATAATTCTTACTTCGAAAAGCTTTTTAACGGGAGTAGCGACGTCAGGGTATATCCAAAGAATTCTTTTAAGAGCGAATTCATGCCTGCAAAAACGCCTGCCTCGGGAAGAAAATCTGAAACCCCGAAAGTTTTCCGCGTCGCTTTGTGAACGCACGGAACTGGGGTAGCGGCGATTTCCAATCGGTTAAAAATCATCATCGCTCGCCGCATGTGAACGGCGGCGGTAACCAATAGAATATTTTTGAAGTGATTTTCTTCGAGAATTTTTTTGGTATACAGCGCATTTTCGACGGTATTTCTCGAATGATTTTCCTCAATGATGGCGTTTTCAGGAATTCCCATGTCGATCAAAACTTCTTTCATATCCTTCGATTCGGTCCTCTCAACCCCATTGATGTCGGTGTAGGGAACACCTCCGGTCACGATGATGATCTTCGCTTTTTGCAGATGATAGAGCCGAACTGCGGGGAGGAGTCTACTTCCGTCGACCTCTTCCGCTTCGTGCCTCGGAAAAACTTTCGCACCCGTACTGCCTCCCAATACGACAATCGCATCCGCTATTGGGTAGTCTGCAATGGGTCTAGAGGGATAGGTGCTTTCTATCATCCGCGTTCGAAAGTAGGCGAGAAACGGAAGCGAAAAAATGAAAGTAAAAATGATGACTCCCCATAAAACACGCTTCGCCCAGATGATCTTATTTTTCTTTAGCAAGTAGAGCGTCAAAATTAAAGAAAGCCAGCAAAGATTAAAGGGCCAAACAAAAACTCTTAAAACTTGGGAGATTTCATATAGCATATATTCACCTGTTATTGACGCAGGGTTCGAGTATAGAATATTTTAATCCATGACTCACAGTTCTTTTAATTCTTTTCAGCTTTTTGTTTATAGCGCCCTTTTAAGAGTCCGACCGGCAGAACTCGGCCAATGTATTAAATCGATCCTGCATATCGAGAGAAAATTTATCCCGACGTCGCTCAATGCGGTCTTCTGGGCAGACCCTGTTTCAGTGTTTGGTCAGGCACTTTTAAAAGATGGGATCTACGAATCTCAGATGTCGCATTTAGTAATGTCCCTTCTTCGAGAAAACGATGTATTCGTCGATATTGGGGGCAATGAAGCCTATTTCTCAGTCCTCGCTTCGAGGGTCATTAAAAACGGTAGAGTTTTCTGCGTTGAACCTCAGAGCCGTCTGATTCCTGTGATCGAAAAAAATCTGGAACTAAACCGATGCAAAAATGTTTCGGTTTCGCGAGTTGCGCTCTCCGCACAAGAAGGGACGACTGAACTCTACTTGCGACCCAACACGAACACGGGATCTTCGAGTCTTTTTCAGGTTTCGAAAATGAGTACAGTGAAAGAAACCGTTCCCACTCAAACGCTTGAAAAATATTGTTTAGAAAATGGAATCGATGAGATTCGCCTGATGAAAATTGACTGCGAAGGCGCGGAAGCTCTCGTGATTGAAGGTGGCAAAGAAATTTTCAAGCAGAAGAAGGTGCAGATCCTCGCACTCGAATACCATCCGCAAGTGCTTTCCGAACACCAGATCTCCGAAATTAATCTTTTTTTAAAAGACTGCGGCTACCGTTTCTGCCAAATCAATGACCAAACAGTTTATTGTCTCCCGCAATACGAGAGCCAAATCAAATTACTTGGCTGATTTCTTCGCTTGGCGTTTTTCGACGATGCTATAAAACTCTTCTTTCGGATACGCGCCTTTAAGAGAGACTCCCATCACGATGTAACCTGGAGTTCCTTGGATGCCGAAACTTTTCGCTTCTTCCATGTCTTCGTTGATCCGTTTTTGAACTTTTTCAGAAGTCATATCTTTTTTCACTTTGTCGACATTCGCACCGACTTTTTTCGCGACTTCAAAGAGGTAATTGTCGCCTCCCGAGAGAGCTTCTTGGTGAGCAAAAATTTCGTCGTGGTAAGCGTAGGCCTTTTTTGCATCTTGCAAAGCAATAGCTTCAAATACTTTTGCCGCATTCATCGCAAAAGGGTGGAAAGGAAGTGGAAGATGTTTGAATTGGAAGTAAACCTTCCCTTTGAAATGCTCACGCACTTCTTTCACGGTGTCAGCGCCTCTTTTGCAGTAAGGGCATTGAAAATCCGAGTACTCGATAATTTGGATCGCTGCAGATTTAGAGCCTAAAGCAGCGCGAGTTCCGTCGATTTTTGGTTTTTTAGGATTTTTAAATTCTTCTTCTTTCGCAGTTTCTTCAGCGCGTTTTTGCATCATCTGCAAAAATTGCTGATCCATACTTTGAGTCGTGGGTTCTGCCCAAACAAACGTGCTAACGCAAAGAAGAGAGAGAAGGAAAAGTTTTTTCATGGATGCTCCTACAACCCAGCATTCATCATAGTCGAAAGCTTGGGTTTGACTTCATTATTAAAAATAGCCTCAGCGAGCATCATATTGCCGAGCCTATTATAATGCAACCCATCTAGGTAAATCACATCTTTCGTGTTCTCAAAAACAGCGGCGAGATTCGTAATCTTAAACGAAGCTTTTTCGAGAGCGGCTTCGCCAATCAGATAGACTTTTTTAAAGGTCTGAGCGATTTTGTCATCCCGCATACTAGTGAAGTTCGTCTTAAGCTCCTGTTCGTGCAATGGCTTGTGGACCATCATGACCGGCTGAAGAAAGGCGGAATAACGGACCCCTTTGCCATCGCAAAGCGCTTTGACGATTTCGTGGTAGTAAACGTACTGGTCCCAAACTTCTGGGTGGTAAGCGCCCATTTGCATTTCTTTTTTGGCGTGGAGTTTCGCGTAGAGATAACGCACCGTTGGACTTAAGTTTGCGACTTCGAGAAGAAAATCTTTGAGTGTGACTTTATGTTCAAGCCTTTCCCGCACGAGTGTGGTCGCGACATCTTCGTAGCCTTTGTAAATTGGCTTCCATTCGGGAGCGAGGGATTTCGCAGCATCGTTTAGACCATCAAAGGCAATTACCCAGTCAGGTTTCAACATCATCACGCGGTGGACAGTGAGGGCGGCTTCATTCCAGGTGGTGTACCAAGGTACGCCCGCATTAATGACTTCAACCTTTTTAGGGAGATTTGCAATTGAGCGTCCTGATTTGGCTATTTCGTCGGTGATGAGCTTTTGAAGAAGCACAGGAATACTGTCTTCGCTCCCGACCCCCCAACCGAAAATCGTCGAGCCGCCCATTAAAACAATGCGTAAAGTATCCTTCGGCTTTTCGAGTTCGAAATCCTGCCCGATGCGGTATCCCAATACATTCGTCTTTACATTCCAACCGGGAAAATTTTCATCGACCTTCTTTTTGAGCGCGAAATCGAGCACGGGCTCGTGCAAGCTCATGATATTTTCAGCGTAAATTCCGCTCGGCCGGCGACTTTCAATGTACTTGATCGTAAAGTGCCCCGCGAATTCAAGGCAGAGGAGAATCAATACGTAAATACCCGAGATAGTAAGAACATTTTTAGTGGTGAATTTAGATTTGAGGTTCATGGTGCGATAGAGAACGGTCACTTAACCTATCGGCAGGGTTTCCACAAAATATGAGAATTTCTTCACAATTAAATTACGCAAGAAGTCAAATCTCAGGGTTTGTTTTGCTGAAACACATCCATGATTAGGTCAATCTCTCTTTGTAGTACTTTTAGCTCCATTTTAAGTTTCGGAGCGATCAATCGCAGTCTTCGCTGATGGGTTCCGTCGAATTCGTAGTACATTTTCATAAGATCAAGTTGCCGATCAGACAACGGTAATCGAGAGTTCGCGATCGCTTCGAGCAACTGCGTCTCTACTTTTGTGGGATCGATTTTAACCTGCGGAATTTTCTTCTTTAAAAGCGTTTGGATCTCTTCAACCGCTACTTTTATTTTGTAAGGTTCTATTTTGAATCGGTCCGAAAGTTTGAATATTCTTTCTCTAAAAGAACCTTGGGTTTGTTCATACTGGAGATAGATTTCAACCTGTCGCTTTAGTTTTGGGGTCAATCGAAGATCGAGTTTTATCGCGAAATCATTTACTTTCGAATCGCTGACATGCTGAGGTTCGGCCATTTTCTCTCTTTGGGGCTGTTGTGCGGAAACGGCAGGTTTGTCCGCATTCGATTTTATCTCCACAGAAGTACCCGCACCCCAGTAACCTTGTAACTTTTCGGCGAGGAGTCTTTCAATTCGCTGTTGAATCGCTTTCACTCGACTCGCTCGGATCCCGAGTCGTTTTGAAATCTCAATATGATTTAATTTTTCATACGGGTCCAAGCCGTATAAATGAGAAATGATTTTAGCTTGTTCCTCGGTCATGGTTTTCACGGCTTCTCTGACAACCTCGATGAGTTCAGTTCTTTTTACGAGATCTAAAGCTCCCTCAGTTTTCGTATCTTCCGTCATCACGAAAGCTCTCTTATTGTCATCTAGGGTTGAGTTTAAAAGATCCAAAGAGACAGTTTTTCCACCCTGCTCTATGACTTTTTGATTCAATTCAATAAAACAATTCCTGAGGACGGCGCCCGCATAGCTTCCAAAGGTAAAATTCATTCTATAATCGTAGCGTTCAATCACCTTCAACAAGGCATGCGAACCTACCTCAACTATCCCTAGTTCCGCCTTGGCGAAATTTTTTAAAATGGACGAATATTGTTTATCGGTAAGAAAAAAAACTAAAGGGAAATGTGCCGAATGCAAAAGACTGACTAACTCCTGTGCCATCTTAAAATCAGCTTGGATTGTTTTACTAGCTTCGTCGGCATTTTGGTTTGAGGGTGCTTCATGGCGACGGATCAAAGCTTGAGCTCTTTTGATCCGAAATCTCAAAAAATGCAAAGATTTAAAAAGCAGTCTGTTCTCAATCTCGCTCAATCGTCTGACTTCGAAGCGCTTTCCCCAGACATCTTCGGTCATCACTCCTCCGTCCTTCAATTCTTTCATCAAGGCTTTTGCCTCGCTCAGCTCTTCTTCCATTTTTCCGGCGTCTTCGAAATCCTCCACGTAAAAAATCTTTCTGAATTTAATCTGGTCTGGCTCTGCTAAATTTTTACTTTCGGTTTTGCAATCGGGTCGAGCACGTCGCGCCCCCAGAAGATTCATTTGGGGGTAGAAAGACGCGAGCAGGAATGCAAATAATCTTAAGTAAAATCCCACTGATACACGACGCCCGCACATCCCTTTACTTTAACATTTGGAGCGGATGAAACGAAGGTTTTTGACACAACTAATCAAATCCTAACTAAAGCATCACAATTGAAATAGTGAAAACTAAACGAATACAATTCAAACCGTGATTCGGTTTTAGATTTTGGTGTAGGGACAATCGGACATTTTATAACTCGCGTGAACAATTTCGACCGAGCGGAGCGCATCTTCAATCGTTCCGAGATTTGTTTGAGTCCCCTCGATCTCTTGATGCATCGAAATCCATTCGTCATTCCACGAGTGGTCTTCTTCTGGAAACTTTTCAATCGTGATTTCAGGCGGACCCATTTCCGGTTTCATCTGATAAAAGCGGAGTTCCTCGACGCCATAACTGCGGCCGATTCCAAAGATCTGTAATTTGCCTGTCTTACCAAAAATTTCAAAATCGAAAAGATTCTTCCATTCCGTACAACTTGCATGAAGAAACGCACGTGTCTTTTTTTCGCGGGATTTTAAAAGCATAAATCCATTGTCTTCAACTGGCATGTCCCAGAAAAAGGTCTCTACCCTTCCCCATTCCAGATCAAATTCTCCACCCATCCAACGGCAAAGATCAATCAGATGCACGCCTTGATCTAAAAGCTCACCGCCTCCAGCAATTTCGGGAACCGCTCGCCACTCTTTATCGTAGCCGAGTCTTCCGCCGTGTCCGTATCGAGCTCTGAAGTACATCAATTCGCCGACTTTTCCTTCGTCGATCATTTTCTTGGCTTTTAAAAGGGCCGGATGAAATCGGTGATTAAAACCAACGCGAACAATACTCTTTGATTGTTTTTCTACTGCGAGGACTTCGCGCAATTCAATGGGGTTTCTCCCAGCAGGTTTTTCAACCAGCAAGTGCTTTCCATGCTTCAAAGCGAGTAACGACAATTCGGGAATCGACTTATTCGAAGTCGCAACGATGACGACATCGACGTCCGAACTCGCCAAAAGTTCTTTCGGTTCTGTTGTCGATTTCGCCTGATAAGAATCCGCAAGCGCTTTTGCTCTATCTAACGAAACATCGCAGACCCACGTCAGCTTATCGCCCGGCAAAAGTGCCTTCGCGCGTTTACCACCAATCAGTCCCGCTCCAATAATGCCGACTTTCAAATTCATGCTCTGTCAAAGACCCATGGGTTTTCGGTGAGGTATTGCACTGTCAGTTGGACGCCTTCTTTGATGGTTTTTTCTGCGCGCCAGCCTGTGTTTTTAATCTTTGTGCAGTCTAGGAAAATAAAAGGATTGTCTCCAATCCATCCTCTTTCGCCGCCGCTATAAATTTTTTCGGGTCGAACTTTTAACATCTCGCTAATGGTCGCAACCGAGGTATCAACCGTCGTATATTCGTCAGTGCCTAAATTATAAACTTCCACCGGACGTGGAGTTTCGTAATTCACGGCTTTGATAATCGCATTAATACAATCACCGACGTACAAGTACGATTTTTTCTGTTTTCCGTCGCCCAAAATATTTAATTTTGTGGGATCGTCTTTTAATTTTTTAATGAAATCAAAAACGTGTCCGTGAGTGTAACGCTCTCCTAAGATCGATACGAAACGAAAGATATGCACCTTCATCCCGTACCCTTCAGCATAGGCCGAGAGAAAACCTTCGGCGCCCGCCTTTGCCGCTCCATAAAGCGACGTCTGAATCGGAAAAGGCCCATTTTCGGGCGTAGGAATCTGAGGGGCTTCACCGTAAACACTTCCAGTGGAGCTAAACGCAATCCTCTTTACTCCTTTTTCTCTCATCGCTTCAACGACATTCCAGGTTGCAATCAGGTTCTGCTCCAAATCGCGTCGAGGGTGATTTAAACCAAACCGAACATCGGCGTTTGCAGCTAGGTGAAACACACGCTCGGTATCCGCATCCATTAAATCTTTCAGCGCGTTGGCGTCTGTAATATCTCTTTCGACTAATTTAAAGTGTGGGTGTCCCGTAATCTTATTTAAAAATTCTTTTCGGCCTGTCGATAAATTATCGACGCCCGTGACTTGATAACCCTCTTCAACCAGACGGTCACACAAGTGGCTTGCAATAAAACCCGCGGCACCGGTCACTAATGCTTTTTTCATAATTACACCCTACAAAATCTGAATTTTAAAATGGCCCACACCCAGGTAAAAGGATCTCTAAAGACATGGATTTTTTTTCCTTCTTCAAACCCTCGTGAGACATACGAAATCGGAACTTCTAACGGAATAAATCCACTTCGAATTAGCTTTGCAACCAACTCAAAATCAAAGTCAAAACGATTTGAATCGAAAGTCAGATTTTGAATGCACGATTTCTTAAAGACTTTGTACATCGTTGTGGGGTCGGTCAAGCTCGTTCGATAAATCAGGTTAAACATTCCATGAAAAAGTTTTCCGCCTAAATTCAAAACCGAAGAAGCAAATCGACTTTCTTTGAATTTTCGAATTTTCCAACTCCCAGCAGACAGATGCCGGCTTCCGAGTACAAATTGGGCCTTGCCGTCTAAAATCGGTTGCAAGAGAGAGGGATAGTCTTTGACATCGTATTCTAGATCGCCATCTTGAATCAAGATGATGTCACCCGTCGCGGCCTGAAGTCCCTGACGGACCGCGTGCCCTTTACCGAGCGCTTCTTTTTGCAAAATCAATTTCACTTGTTCCGGAAATCGATCCGCAAACGCCATCACAATTTCGCGGGAGCCATCTTGCGAATTGCTTTCGACAATCACCATTTCTTTTTCAAGACCTAGAATGGGTTGTTCGAGCACTCGATGCAAAAGAATCCCGACGTGGGCAGATTCGTTAAAAACAGGAAGAATGATCGACAGCTTCATTTACTTCTATCTCACAGACTCCCACTTCGTAATTTTCACTTTCAGCGCGGGATGACTCACAAGCAGATGCCAAACCACAGCACAAAACCCTTCGGTATGAGGCGTAATGCGGTCGTTTGAAACGGTTGGAATCACGGTGCAAGCTTTTGCAACGGTTTTTGTGTAACCACCGTCTTTACCGACAATTCCGTAGATTTCTGAGCCCGCTTCTTTAGCGACTTCTAAGGCTCTCACAAGATTGACGCTCACGTTTTTTTCTTTATTTCCGCCACCGACGGAGAAAACGAGAACCGCATCTTTACCGTTAATTCTGGAAACTTTAAGCCATTCCGAAAAACTGGTATCCCATCCTTCATCGTTCACACGAGCGGTGAGTTCAGAGACGTTATCCGTCGGTGTGTACGCTTCAAAACCACAGATTTTTCTAAAATCATTGACCGCGTGACTTGCATGACCGGCAGAACCGCCAACACCGAGGATGAAGAGGCGGCCCCCTTTATCGCGGCAAGCGCCAAGTCCCTTCGCCATGTTTTCGATAGAGGAGACGTCGAGATCTTTGATTAAAGAAATACTCTCTTCTAAAAACGTTTCGGTAAAAGTTTTCATAGCGTGAAACCTGCAGATTCTGCGTCACTTCGGAACATGCGAACCGTTTCAAGACTGAGAGTTGTGAGATCTTTATTCAACATAGACATCTTTTTAAGAATGTCGGGCGTTGCCGTAATGATTTGGCAGCCGGTTTGTTCCGCTTGAATAATATTGAAAAGCTCTCTGGAGCTTGCCCACAATAACTCGATATTTTTATCGGTAGATGCACACATATCGGCAGCAGCGTACATCAAAGGCATTGGATCGACACCGGTATCGGCGATTCTTCCAGCAAACACCGAGACAATCGAAGGAGCGCCGCCTTTTAGAGCTAAGCAAGTTTCCCATGTCTGTTTTAGAGTGAGAAGAGCGGTCACATTTAACTTCACGCCTTCGTGCGAAAGTTCTTTGACAAGAGGAATGGAAGATTCCCCTTCGCTATTGGTAATCGGGATTTTTACATAAACGTTTTTTCCCCAACCAGCGATTTCAAGACCTTGTCTTTTCATTTCTTTAAAATCATCGGCGAATACTTCAAAAGAAATGGGTTTGTCCGTAATTTCTTTTAAAATATCTTTGCAAAAACTTCGGTAATCCTTAATCCCCGCTTTTTTCATCAGGGTAGGATTAGTCGTTAAACCTTGTACGAGCGGATTCTTTGCCATCTCGAGCATCGATGTGCGATCGGCTCCGTCGGAATAAATTTTGATCTTGCCTTGGTAAGGTGATTTCATGTGCGATCCTTCCTTTATGGGTTCAGGGGGCACTTTAGAGGAACAGAGAAAGAAAGAAAAGGCAGAAGCGTAAGGAATTTCAGCTTATAACACTACGCGTTACATATGTACTGTGTGAAATCTCTTAAGCCTTCGGGGGATCCGATTTCGTAGAAGCGATCTTTGACAAGGTATCCTTCTAGCTCGCCTTCGCGACTTAGATTGTAGAAGAGGGTGGCAAGATCTGCCGTCACGTTGGGCGGTACCCGTTCCTCAATTGTCTCGGATTTAAAGGCGGAAAGGCCGTAATCGATGTACTGAAGATTCGCCGAAAACTCAGGATGCTTTTTGAATTTGTCGTAGAGCTGAACTTGGTTTCGTTCAAACCAAACGTTGCTTGCGTCCCACTGACCGAAATTTTGAAATACGGTCATTAAAGCGGATTTTTGGCTCATCAAAAAACGGGAATAGACATCTTGATAATCGATCGGGAGAAACGAGTCGCCATAAGTCACTAAAAAGTTTTCTCTCAGTTTTCCTTCGTCTAATGCCAGTCTTAAAGCGCCGGCGGTGCCCCGAAGATTTTTTCCTTCATCGACATAATCGACTTTAAGGCCGAAATTCTGACCTTCCTTAATGTATTCGCGGATCATGTCACCTAGATAACCTATCGAAAGGAGCACTTCAGTGACTCCGCGTTTTTTAAGCCACTGCAATTGGTGGTAAGCAAATGGCTGACCTTCAACAGGAATTAAAAGTTTTGGGATTGTTTCAGTGATCGGACGCATTCGGGTAGCGAGCCCACCCGCAAGGATTACACATTGCATAAGCACATACGATACCGCAAAACCGGTCAGAAGTTAATAACGACAGGCGGCAGGCTGAGGAATGCCTGGTCGCGGTTATACGCATAGTCACTGAAAAAAGCGATTAAATCCCACCATGTATGAATAAAGATGCCCTGCGCTATCGCATAGTTATTTCGTTGGGCAAGCCACCCCAAATAGGCTCCCAAAGCTAGCGAGCTCACCCAGTGTTTCAATCGAGCGCCATGGTAGATACTTGAGAGGCCGGCCGTGATTCCGATCGCCCACGAGTCCTGTCCCACGTAATGTTTCATCATGGGAAGCACCCAACCGCGAAAAATCGCTTCTTCTCCGACAGCGTTCATGTACGAAACCGTCCCTGAATAAAAGAGGTCATTCAAGGTCGCACTTCCTCCCTGCTTATGCTCGCCTAAAAAACTGAAAATCAGAAGGCCCGCCGCAAGGGGCGCCCACGTCGTGTATTCCTGGAGATGGTGGTAATCGAAGGGAGCAAATAGCAGCGTCGATGGATGCTCATCCTCTGTAACGTACGTAAACTCACCTTGAGTTTTTCTCGAAACAACTGCCGTCCGAAAAGCGTGATAGGCGCTTAAGCCGCCCGCCGTCAAATAGACATCAAATCCGAAATTGCGATAGCGATTATCCCCGGTTCCGCGACTCGCGACGATGAGCCCCGTCCCCGCGAGCGCTCCGGCCAGGTAAGTGGTCGCCGGAACCCATTGTTTTTCCCAAAACTGATCGGAACCCGGAAACAAGAGAGAAAAGAGCGGAGGTAAAAGAAACTTTCGGACGTAGTTGGGATTTTTAGGAAGATAAAAAATCCGTGTTTGTTGTTTTAGCTTTGTTTCGTTTGCCGCCCATAAAGTGTTTGCACACATTAAAAAAATTAGAATTCGTTTGAACATTTCTGTATACGGTAACTTGAGTTAGCTGCTGTTACAACTATTCGCCTGTGATAAAATTTTGATCAATGACGAAGATCCTTTTTGCGGCGCTTTTTTTTCTTACTCAATTTGCACATGCGTCACCGAAAACAAAACTTTCCGAGACCGACCTCTATTTGGATTTGCCATCGAAGAACGTGGATTCGAAGAACCGAGCTTTTTCTCCGCAATATCCGTTGTGGACGGATGGCGCCTTGAAAAAACGTTGGATTTTTTTACCCGTCGAACAAAAAATCAATTCAGACGATCCCAATCAATGGCAATTTCCCGTCGGAACAAAAATTTGGAAAGAATTTTCGTTTGGTTCAAAAAGGGTTGAGACCCGATTGATGGAAAAAACTACGGAGGACGAATGGGAATTTGCAACTTATCTTTGGAATGGAGCCGAGACCGAAGCGACACTCGCGCCTGAAGACGGAGTCAAAGATTATTATCCTGTCTCAAATGAAATGAAGCATGACATCCCTTCGGTCACGGAGTGTCTACGCTGTCACCGAAAGAATAGTGACCCGGTGCTTGGTTTCGATGCGATTCAACTTTCTGACGACCGAGACCCAGGAGCGCTTCATTCAGAATCGTTACCCAAAGACGGTTGGACTTTAACCAAACTGATTTCAGAAAAAATTCTAACAAACGTGGCAAAAGAATTTGAAGAAGGCTCCCCCAAAATTAGAGCAAGCACGCCTCAAGGGAGAACAGTTTTGGGCTATTTTCACTCGAACTGTGCCAGTTGTCACAACCCCCGAGGGAGCGCCATTCCTGTGAATTTAAATATGCATTACGATCTGGGAGCCGCTTCGGAAAAGGGAACTCCCACGTTTGTGACGACCGTGAATCGCATCAATCAAGTCTTTACAATTCCGGGGATGCTACAATCTTTCAGAATCGTGCCGGGCAATCCCGAACTCAGTTCCATTCCTTACCAAATGCAAAATTTGGGGACGGGGCATATGCCGGCCATCGGAGCAAAGCTTATCGATTCGGCTGCAGTGATGCTTGTCCGTCAGTGGATTACGACGCTGACTAGACAGACGCCTTAAAAAATGCGATTTTTTCTTGCGTGGATATTGAACTCAGAGAAAAGTTGAAAGAGATCCGAAAGCTTGAACGCGAAGCCAAGCAACTCTTGCGCAAAATGGATCGCATCGAATCGGAATGGAATCTACTCAAAATAGAAATTGAACAAAAGGGCCGCGATATCCCGCAAACTCTCGGCGATATTCTCTCGGGCTGGAAAAAAAAATAGGGCCTCATGTCTCTCTAAAGATCACGAGGCCCAAATCGAAACCAATTCTTATCAATCAACCGAACAAGAAGGCGCGACGGTTTTGACGTCGGATAGCACCGCGTCCGAATAGGAATTGGCGAACAGGTGTAAAGCCTGGAAGACCTAAAGAACGGCGGATAGGAGCAGCAAACGGAACAAGTGGGAATCTACCGATTCCGACTCTGTTGACGGCTTGTGCGTTACGGATTGCAAGCGGACTCGCAATTCCGCATCCGTGAGAGCAGGCATTCGCCTTTCCGGGAGCTAATAAAAATAAACCTAAAAACAACGACAACTTAATCACGTTTTTCAAAATGATATCCTACCTATCTAAATGTTTAATGAGTCAGAACCCCATGGCTCTTTCTCGACACGCGTATTGAGCAATCCCCATGCCACGCCTAAGCAGCCTCGAAGCCCCCCAAAAAAATTGATATTTGTTAGACACCTAGACCAAGATTCGCAACCTTGAGCGCTTCGCTGGAGTTGGCTGGCCTCCCCCCCCTATCGGGGGTTGAAGAGGGTGGCAATTTTTTTGTGTTTTCCTAGATTTGTCATGGCGTTCAGGCAGTCAGCGTCTGGGGGAATTGTGGGCGGGACTGCTGCTCCATTGAGGAGAGCGGCGGCTTGTTGTCGTAACTGGTGCTCCGCCAATTGTTGGGCGCGCAAGTCTCTTGCTTCTCTCTCCGATTCTTGGTCGTTGAACTTTTGCCGGCTGGCGGTTCGCATCGTCGCATCGACTAAGAAACCTGCGACGATTGCTCCTACATCGGCCCTTTTTCCCTCAACAAAAAAGCCAGAATCAGCGCTTCCGCCCAAAGGGATTGAACTTTGCTTAGAACTTTTTCTTTCTTCTATCATTTTCTCGGCTTCTTCCGTTGAACGTGAAGCGCTTAAACTGTCTAAGAACCGCTTTAATAAATTAAGATCTAACTTTGGGACTGTTTTCTGCAGGGCTGCAAGACTCGTCTGGTACTCAGTTCCAAACGCCATAGCGATTTTTACCTTATCGAGTTCTAGAGGCTGCGCTTCCAACTTTGTCGCTGCCAACTTCCATTTAGCGAGTTGGCCTTCCATAAAATCGATCTCTGCGGCTCTGCGTTCATCCAACCCTTCGCGGAGTTTTTCTTCCATAAATTTCTTCGCAGCCAAACGATCCCATTCTGAACGTTCCTCTGCATTTCGATTTTGAGACTGGGTTTCAATCTGGGAGACGAGTTGAAAGATACTCGCTAAGCTATTCAGAATCGCTTTTTCAATTCTTTCTTTTCGCAATTCCGTCTGAGCCGAGTGCTCACGGTTTAGAAATTCGTGACGTCTTCGAGTAAGCCTTAGAAGTCTTTTTCCCTCGTTTCGCAAAAAATTCTGGATCTTCAACTTCTCGCCATCGTTGAAAACATCGGAAAGAAAAAATTCTTGAAAGGGAACGGGAACCACATGGTTATCCTCCACTTTAAAGAGTGGGGATTTTGCGGCCACTTTCAAACCTTCTGCAAAGGCGGTGTAGCGCTGAATTCTAATTTCCATCAGACGTTGGGACGTCTCGTTGAGGCGGGAGACTTCGTTGGTCATTTTAGCCACATGACGTTCTAGCGTCAGAATCAACTCGGACAGCGTTCGCCGATAGTCCTCTTCCAAAACGACTTGAGAACTTTCGGGACTGGTGCTCGCCAAAATTAAGTTTAATTTATCCGGTTTCTTGGGATTCGGATGAAGAAGGTAAGTCTCTCGTTCGACCAGGTCACGTCCTGTTTTTTCTTTATATTCACTTATCGCATAAGAAATCGCATGATCGATGGATTCTTCGGCAGCCCGAATGTTTCCGACGGAGACTTCGCTGAGCCTTTCTTGAATTTGCTCGTAGGCGCCTTCTAAAGTCACCAGACGAATTTTATGACGAGCAGCCTGAAGGAGAACTCGATGCTTAATCATCGCCTCGGCTTCTTCGCCCGCCACAAGCTTTTTGAAAAAGAAGAGCCGCGAAAGCAGGCGAGAACCTAACGCCTCTGCCGTTTTATCGTCGAGCAGAGGTCTTGCATTTTTTTCGTTCGGATCCGCCTTTGAGAGAATATCGACAAATAACTTATTGGCAGCCGCAAAATATCCAGGCCCCCCATAATGGGTAAGCTCCTTTTTCGCATCGGAATCTTTCGGTACATTCATGGAAAGAATGACAATGATTCCGTCGAGGTTGAGAACATTTTTCCCTCGACTATCTCCGTTGCCTGTAGCCGCAAGCAGCTCTTTCAAGACTTCGGGGTTACAATGGACTTCATCTAATTCGAGTATTTTTACGGGCGAACTACTCAAGACAAGGCGATTCACCGCTGAATGAATCGCAGTTATCAAATCCTCTGTTCTCGCACCGCTACCGAAATTTTTCGTTTTTTGTTCACTTTGAGAAAACCCCACTTTTTCGTGCGCGACTTCTTTTTCGGTGTCCAGAATAGGAATTAATCTTTTTACAACCGATGTTTTCCCAACTCCGGGTTCACCCATAAAAACAAGAACCAAACTCGGTTCTCCTTTTTGACTTTCAACCGACTCGTACGTCGTGATTCGGTCTTGTACCGCCTGCAAAATCGGATCTAAATTGTAGAGAGGGTCTGAGTCATGCACGGGGGAACTGGCAGAAAGCCTATCGCGAATTTGATAGGCGGCGCGAATCGCGGAAGCAGGAAAAGGCTGCACCGTTCTATCATTTGAAAGACGACGAAACATAGAAGCGATATGGGAAGGGCTTCTCAATATGGGATCTTTTCCTTCCACATACTGATAAATGGCTTTTAATCGAGGAATAGTTTCGTCAAGATTGGCTAAGGGATTGAGTCCCGCTTTTCCACTTTTAATTCCTTCCATTACTTGTGAAAGTTCTGATTCCGAAACGACCTGTGTTTTAAAATTCAACGATCGGAAAATGATTTGCTGTTTTATCGGATCCGCCAATAGTTCCTCGAAACCGATCGGCTCTCGTGAAAAGCTACTCGAAAGAATCGAACCCCACACATTTTGATTCACTGTCGAGATCAGGTTGATTTTGCGCTTCTTCATTGTCGAAACGGACTGCAATTCAGTGATGACATTGCTCAACCCTGCCCCCTGGTAAGAGGACGTCACAAGGCTCGTATCTATTACGATCGACACCGATTCAGTCGAGGGATTGCTAAATGCCGTTTTAATTTCCGACACAATCAACTGCGTCAGTGAAGCGTGCTCGAATTCAGAAGGAGGTCGTACATATATCACAGCCGACTTTCGGTCAGAAAGTTCGTAGACGATATCGGACAAAAGGGAATTTACGAGTTCAGGAGAGTTCTGGGAAGAAGCAGGCAGAGTCACAAAAGCCGATGAGAAATACTGGGTCGAATGCTGGGGTAAGACTGCGAGGTTATCAAGCCATTTGTTAAGCGCAAGAGTGGCTTGAAGGACTTTTGAAGGCTTTCCGTCGTTTCCAAGGAAAGTCTGAATTCTATCGTAAGTTGTAAACCAATGGTAGCGTTGGCCCGCTTTCTTTAAGCTTTCGTCCGTCAGTACCTCCTTCCGTGGCTCGGTGACGTGTAGCCGTTGAACTGGCTTTGTCGCATCAAGAGGTCGAATGGAAAATTGAAGCGCCGATGAATTCCAAATCAGTTTTCCTCCTTTCTCAAAATCCTGTCCCGAGGGAAAGTCTTCCGGAGAAAGAGAGGTATCCGACGCGCTTGATAGGCCGTCACTTCCGGTCCACGACATTCGATAGTACTTCAGTCTGCCGGCCGCTCTATCGTACGCAAAGAATCGGGTTTCTTCTCCATGGACAACTCCAACTTCGTCGGTTTTAAAATGCGATCCCTCATATCGCGGAAACTCATTGTAGGTCGTCGACGAATCGACTGACTTGAATTTGAGTTTTTTAGAGTTCGATTCAGGAGATTGAAACCTGAGGGCATACACTAACTGATCGCGACGGAAGTTGGAGAACTCCAAAGCATTTTTCTCGGTAAAAACAACCCAACCTTTCCGGCCATCGCTTCTGTCGATTAGAAAGGAGCGAACACCGAGGATCTCGCCCGTCGACTCATCGAATCGATTGGCGGTCGCAAGGAAAGATCGCAATCGATCTTTAACTTCTACATGGTCCGAAACGAGGAGGAGATTAAGAATATTACGCTCCCCATTTGACTCGACCTTTTGACGTTGAATTTCGACATTTTCTACTTCGATTTTTTCGTGCTCACCTTGAGGCTGGATCCAAAGCTTTTGATTAATAACGAAAAGCCGTCCGCCCTCGCTAAATTTTACTTCCACTTCATCTGAAAACGCCCGTCCCGCGAAAATGACTGCGATCACTAAAGATAAATGAATGATTTTTAGTTTCATTGGAGATCCTCACGGCAACTCAGTTGAGGCAAAACTATTAAGCACCCCGCGTTATCTTGTCAACGCGACGCAAAAAAGCATCAGAACCGATTTAGTTTTTGAGACTTGGCTCTACTCCAGAAATTTGGCGTGAAGTTTTTCCGCGACCTGTTTTTTGTCTTTGGCGGCGACGGCGGCGCTGATGGAAAGATTGCCAGTTGAGAGGAAGAGGCATTCGACATCGGTTTGTACCATCGTATCGACGAAGCCGGAGAGGATTTCGACGGAGGAATCTAAACCTTCACCGACGAGCGACACGAGAGAGAGGTCTGACTTCTCCTCAATTTTATTTGAGAGAGGTTGAATGATCTTACGGACTTTATCCGCGTATTCTTTTTCCATTAAGAACGTCACGTCTTTTTCGGAGAATTGAAAGAACTTCAGCGTCAATCCGTTTTCAGAAAGCGCTCCGATGAGTTCTCGGAGTTTAATCGTCACTCGAAAATAGTGATACCCATCTTTGGTAGGAACTCCGGTGACTTTTGCTTTTTCCATCGTGTCGTCCTTGTCGTTAGAGAAAATTTCGGTTCCTCTTTTATCCTGGCCACCGAGGTGCCGACTGCTGCCTATCCATATTTTTACCCCGTGTGCTTTCGCTAGGTCAATACTGCGGGGATGCATCTTTGCACCAAGACACGCCATTTCAAATGCGATGTCATAGGTGCAGCGTTTTAAAAGTTTAGCAGAAGAAACGATTCTCGGATCCGCTGTAAAAATTCCGTCGACGTCTGTCAGGATTTCACAGCGATCTGCTTTTAACACCGCCGCCAAGGCGACCGCTGTTGTGTCAGAACCGCCGCGGCCCAATGTGGTGATTTCTTTTTCGCGACTGACGCCCTGAAAGCCCGCGACAATCACGACTTTTCCCTTTTGCAATTCTTCTTGAATGCGATTGGGGCGAATTTCTAAAATCTTTGCGGAGAGGTGTTGATTATCCGTGATGATTCCACTCTGCGATCCGGTAAAAGAAATGGCTTGCACTCCGTTTTCGGCAAGACTCATCGCGAGAAGCGACATCGAAACTCGCTCGCCCGCGGTCAGAAGCATATCCATCTCGCGTCCCGGCGGATGGGCGACCGTTTTTTTCGCAATCCGGATTAAGTGGTCGGTCATATGTCCCATCGCGGACACGACCACGACAACGCCGTGGCCCTCTTGTTTCAGGGTTTGGATGCGTTTTGCAGCGCTTTGAATATGCTTCGGGGTTTGAAGACTGGTTCCCCCGTATTTTTGGACGATCAACATCAGTAGCAGGGGATTAACATGGCCCCGGGCCGAGGAATAGATTCAAAATTTAATATAGTATTTTCAGTTACTTAAGCAGTAATTTGGCGATTGAAAAATAGAGGGTCAGAGTCGAAAGATCAGTTAATCCCAAAACTAAGGGGCCGATAGCAACTTTGGGATCTTTTTTAAGCGCGTGTAAAAGTGATGGAACTGAAATCCCCCACAGACAAGAAAGTACTGTTGTGACGGTGAGACTTAACGCAAGGACCGGCGCCATCGCACTGGCTTCCTTCCACTGGAAAACGACAATCGCTGAAAGCAGTCCCATCGCGCCACCAATGATCACCGCGGAAATAATCTCCCTTCGCAGCGATTGGAGGAAATTTTTCTTATCGCGTTTTCCTGTGTGCAACTGATGCACAGCAAGTGTCGCGGATTGCATCGCCATGCTTTCATTGATTCCTAATATCAAAGTCACAAAAAACGTGACGAATAAAGAGGAAGAAAGCGTTGTCTCAAAAAAACCTGTGATAAGAGCTGCGAAAATTCCGCAGGTCATTGTGACTAAAAGCCAGGGCATGCGGATATAGGTTCGCTTCCATTGAGAGCGATCAATCGCTTCGTTTAAATTCATTCCGAAGATTTCGTAAACTTCATCGAACTTCGAGCGCGCTGTAATGT
>CALCZU010000029.1 GCA_937903155.1 uncultured Bdellovibrionales bacterium | reverse complement strand
ATTTCTTCTAGCTCGATTTTTTTATTCATGCGATCGATCTCATTGACGATAGGCTCGAGCTCGCCATTTTGCCACTCGCCTTTTCTGATTTTGTAATAAACTTCGCGGCCTAATTTCTGGTAAAGGGCTTGGCGTTCGGAGAGAAGGTAGGCGCCTTTACTCATCAGAAACGAGATCTTCCAAGCTTGGGTAAGCCACAACCGAAAGGAGTCTACGATGGAACCCGCTCTTTCGGTGAGTAACGCAACACGTTGCAGCTTCTTATCCGTTTTTTCCATGTCTTACCTATTTATCAAGAGGTCTTCAGCCTTTCAAACTTTTATTACTGTTCTATCTTAATGGAAGTTTTGGATTTTTGGACAAATTTTGCAGTCGCCATCTTGGCATTGAAAACCCTATTACTGAGCGCGTCTTGCCATTGCGACGATAGTTTAATTTGATCTTAAAATGAAAAAATTTCTGAGTTTGTGTTTAGTCATTTTTGCAGTTCACTCTTTAAAAGCCGATCCGCAGCTTTTTACCTATCGAATCGAAGCCTGGCCTCAAAAAGGAGGGAATTGTGAAGAAACCGCAAAACAGTTTGCGACTCGCTTCTCGGAACTCACCGGAATTTCAACAGCGAAAGGTTACTGCCGAATCGAATCCAAAAACTTAGTCGATGTGGACATTGTCTACACTGCGGAAACACGAGTGAACCCTGTTTCAACGGTTGCCTTCGTCAAAGGAGTGCCGAAGTCTCATCAAGGTTCTTACGATACGAATATTCAATGCGAATCCGAGCTCGCAGACCAGTTAGCGCTTTTTAAATTTTCAACAGGACTCGAAGCGCTTGTCTCCTACTGCTATCAAGATTCGAGCGCCTTTGAGAATGGGTGGGTCTTGAGAATCGACGGTTTTGGGAATGCAAAACCGCTTCGACTTCAGGTCTACGAAGAAGCGCTCAATGGATCAACGTTAGAAAAGATCTCAGAATTGCAAACAGTATTTCAAAAATACGCAAAATCAAAACTGACTCAACTCTCAAGTGTTTCGCTTCCTTCCTATTTCGGCGAACGCGCAGTTCGACTCGTTCTGTACTCGCAAAATCCCCTCTCGATTCGCACGCAAATGATCGGCAAATTTGCCTCAGCCGAAACATGCAATCAAAATCAATCGCAACTTCGAAAAGACGTTACAGAAAAAGGGGAGCTGTCGCCGATTTTTTGCGTTTACGATCGAGTGACTGAACAATACAAATTGTTTCTGTTTCTCATCCGAAAAGATTTGTGGCTCGAATCCATGGTTCACTCGGCGTACGAAAACTTAGCCGCTTGTGAAAACGATAAAGCCGCAGCGATGAAAGAAATGTCCAAAAACACAGGATTTGAAGCCATCACGTCCGTTTGTTCACCCGACGGCTCTCGTACTCGCATGGATATTGTCTTAAAAATGTACTGGAAGCTTCCACCCAATTGACAATCCTAAAGGCGAATCACTATAAATAAACCCAATGCGGGAGTAGCTCATCTGGTAGAGCGAAAGCTTCCCAAGCTTTAGGTGGCGGGTTCGAGCCCCGTCTCCCGCTAAAATGCAAAAGCATTTTAGCCCTCTATTTTCAATTTTCTATTTTCCTCGAATCCCCAATTTGCTTCCAGAATTCAGTTATCCTGATTAACGAAAGCCCCTAGTTTCAACTTAGAAAGAACAAACCCAAGGCTTATTTTTATAGAAGATGTCTATTTGTGTTGCTTCTTTAACGTGGTAAGGTCCTCGACCTTCAGAGGGTAAAAGGTCTCTTAGGTACAGATATCCCAACTCCACCGGTATTTTAGAAGGGAACTGGCTTGGTTCTAAAAGACCCGTGTGTGCAATATACTTATCGCCATAATAATTTTGAATCAGCTCGGAGGTTTCAGAAAAATCTTTTTGCGCATTTTTCTGAAACGAGCTGAGAGCCTCTTCATGGATTTTCACCGCATTTTCGAGAGACGGCTTGTCAAATAAAAGTTTTTTTCCGTCGTAAAATTGTCTGTAACGATGGGTATCGCCTACAATCCTTCCAATTCCCTCAGGCACTTCTTGGCAGCTCACGCCTTTATCCGTATCGAGGATAATTTTTACCCACTCCCAGCTTGTGTAATAAACACCGATGTCAGCATCTTTGTAATCGTAGCGAATAGGTATCAAAAAGGGGCGCCCAGAGGAACGGATGACTTTCGCGATTTTGACCCGAGTACTAATTCCTTTTACAAGGAGGTCGACTTCAGCCTGAAACTTTTCTTTCATTTTTTGCTTAGCGTATTCCGCATAGTAAAGTTTGAGAGCTTTTTGATTGTTGGCTTCACTATCGCCAGAACTAACGACTGCGGGGCCCCAAAAAATAGAAAGCGGCATCTCTATCTGTCGATCTTTTAATCCTGCGACATACTTATCCCAAGACTTATAGCCCTCGTGGTTGGCGGAGAGAAGCGAAGACAGAGCCGTTTGCGAATCGTCTTCTCCAGCCGCGAGCAGAAACTCGTGAAAGCAAAAACTTAAAAAGGATTGGCTTAAGAAATATTTATCTGCGTTTTCGCGTGTCACGATTTTTACATCGTTTGGATTGCTCAGTATAGTCACGTTTGATTCTTTGCCGATTTCAAACGTTTTAAGGGCTTCGCTAAAGCGACCCTCATGTAAAAGAATTGTTTTGCCCGTAGGGCTCGTTTTGTCTTCGATGGTGATCGCGACCAGGACTTCGCCTGAAACTTTTCCGATATTCTCTGGAAATTTTTCGACGATTTGGACTGGAACGTCTTTTACCGATTTCTTGAATTTTTCAAAGTCTTTTAGCCGTGACGAAAGACGTACTTGATTGTTTTCTAGGTGGTAGGCAAGAAACAACCCCACTCTTCGAAAACGATCTTTTAGAGGACTTCCCCCTTTGCCTTCTTGACCTGTGGAAGCGGTAACCGTCAGGGCGGAGAGAAATGTAAATACGATCAAGGTTTTCAGTTTAGTGTTCATGGGGTTTGTCTCCTGCTTTTAAAGATCTTGTTAAAGGGAAAAACGATACTAAAAGGGTGTAGACGCTCTCTCGGTTTTTATTTGTTTCTATCGATTCGGTGAGAGAACGCCGGAACTCGTCGATTTGTTTCTTAATCTGAGGCAATTGCCTCGCACTGACAGCGACGGTCATTGAAGACTGGTCTCGTTGACTGAAAGGAATCGTATCCAGTGCTTCTAACGCTTTTTCGAGGAGTTGCTTCTGCAGTTTTCGGTAAGCGAGCGTTTTGTCATCTGGGTCGTCGGTCGTATTATGGCCGGCACAGTCAATCCATTTTCCTTCAGGTGTGATTTGGATCCAACCCAATCTTTCCAAACGTTCTACGGCTGCGTGAGCGAGTGTTTGCGAAATCCCAAGCTTTTTCGCAATCCATTTCGGATCTTCTAAAAAGCCTTTGGTACGCATCAACTCGACAATCGCAAAATGATACCAATCCGAAATGGCGGTAAAAGCATCCAGCGAAATCTTGCGATAAGCAGTGGAGGAGCGTTTCAGAGACTCGGTAGTTTGAGATAAATACTGCACTCGCTCGGCCGGACCCAGTCCTATTTTCCGAGCGAGGTGCTCAAACATTTCAAAACTAATCTGCCGCTGACCTTTTAAAATTCTCGAGAGAGTGGTGGAGTCCACGTCCAACTTCGAAGCAAACGCCCGAAGCGAGTAACGGATATTTTTTCGACAAGTAAACTCGTATTCACTCAAGAGATGGTGTCTAAAGGCTTCGCCACCGCTGATTATGTGTCTTCGCGCTCTCATCGATAACGCAACGACTAACAAACCCTCTTTCGAAGTGCAAGCGACATAAGCCACAAAGTGCAGCGGATTGAGCTGCGCACCTCTTAAAAAAAGAGAGCTAGCCAAAAGGTACTTACTTCCCCTGGAAACCTACTGCGTCAAAATGCAGAGACCTCACGACTTTTCGAAGTGTATATTTTCTTGGAAACTCGCAGGTCGATTTTTTTAGGGCTCGGCTGATGAGATTACGTTGCTCTTGAGTCATTATTCGGTTCAACCAAACAAGACGATCTTTTAGGTCTCCAGGAATTGGTGAATTGTTCTCAGCAATAAAATCAGAAAGAGCGAGTGGATAATTTTTGGCCAAAAGGTATTTCAGAGTGCTGTACGGATAGTGTTCGACTTTTGTGCAGAGTTTCGCAGCAACCGGATTTTGGTAAATGTATCGATAAACATTATATAGATATAAATCTTGCTCAATAAGTGTGCCCCGATAAGTTCCACCAAAAACGTGGTTGATGCGACCGGAAATCCTTCCCACAGACCGACTTACCTCGCGTTGGAGATAGTTCATAATACTTCCTAAATTTCCATCTGGAGTTTCCACGAGCAGATGGTAGTGGTTTGTCATCAATACAAAACTAATAATGTGAGCATGATATTGGATGCTAACTTCGTGTAAAACTTTGATAAAGACGTTCCACAGTTCCTCTGCGGGCACGTAAAACCACTCCTTGTTATTTGCGCGAGCACGCACATGATAAATCCCGGTCGCTACATAGTGTAATTTTTTTCTCGGCACCTCTCGAACTAGAGCAAAATCGATGCCGGGAATTGACGCGCCTGGTTTCCAGGGGAAGTAAGTACCTTTTGAAGTACCTTTTGACTTTACTTCGTCTGTCTCCAGGGAAGCGGTCGCACATACGGGCGAAGTTGATCGCTTCCAGGCCAGATAGACCAGACACCTGCTTTATCGGTGCTCGCGGTCAGCGAATAAGTGCCTTCGGTTTTTGCGTTTGTTGGAAAAGCAAAGAGAGTACTGGAGGCCATTTTTAAATCGGAGTTGAGGCTTTGCTCAAAGGGATAAGCGTAGTTCAACTGAACCTCTGTCGGATTTCCTTCGGACTGGCAGCCGACACCAAACGGATTTAGAACGTCTGACTTTTGGTTTGTCCAGAGGGCTGCAAACTTTGAGTTGTTTTCTTGAAACTGAAACGCCTTATTCGTTCCTACTTTAGTAAATGCAACGGCATCGGGACAAGTTTGATTCACTAACGAACCTTTTACTGCGAAATAATTCAAGTCGTAAGGTTTTTTACCTGGCAGACTTAAAGCATCGGGTTGAACTGTTATTTTTTCGAGTGAAAGCGAGCTCATTGTAAAACCTAGATTTTCCACTGCGAAACTTTTAACGGGTTGCGGAGTGATCAAATGGACGCTCGGTGCCGGTTTGATAGGGCCGTAAATCACTTCCCAAGTCTGATCTTTAGGATTCCATTGCAGCTCAACGACTAAAGAAGGAGCGGCATAGCTTGGCTTTGTGATAAATCGAAGGATCTGCGTTCCGTCTTTTTGAATCGTCGGAAGCAAGATCTTCATTGTCACCAAAAAGCTCACGGCGGAGGTCATCACAAGCCGACTTTTAGTTCTTAAGATTCCATCTTTGTGCTCGATTGGATTGACAAGACTGAGCGTGATCGGAGTTGCGATATCCAAATTAGCATAGCCGAAATCTGCGACTAGGATCACTTCATCAAAATTTTTTGCGAGGTGATGACCGTCGCTGCCGTTGGTAACGACCCTCGCTTCTAAATCTAAAACCCAAGAATCTCCTACTTTCGAAACGCTGACGCGATTCATTCGGTTGATTTCAAGCTCACCGATACTTTTTGAAATATCTTTATTGATGATTTCGGTATCAGCAAAAAGGAAAGCGGAATGAACGAGTGCGAAGATAAATAGAAAACGAAACATCTAGACCCCCAATGAGTGAGTGATAAATCATTTTGAAAGTCAGTTCAACGGATTTTTCCGAGCGCTGCATCGTCAACGCTCATTAATCTTGGTCCTTTCCTATTCAGTTTTACTTGCTCAGGCTTCGACAAAAATGTCGGACTTAGTGGTGCAATTAAAAGCGTAAAAAAATTGGGATCGGCGTGATGATCCAATCCGAATCGCACGGGTGCGCGCGGTTTGCGGATGAGGGAAGTCCGGAAAAGCTTGTCCCATATCGTAAAAATGAAACCATAGTTAGTATTCGTGAAAGGGAGAGACGGGGTGTGGTGGACCGAATGAAAGCAAGGCGTGACAAAAACTTTCCCAAAGGTTTCTTCAAACCAAAGTGGCATCCTAATCTTCGACTGGTGTGTATAAAGCGAAAACGCCAAACTCACCACTTTTACTGCTGCGAACGTCGACAACGAAACTCCGCTGAACAACACGATTGCACCGATGTACGCGTTACCCAGTATCTTCGCCAGCCAGTGAGTTCGAAGCGCTGTGCTGAAATCTACTTCTCGATCCAGATGATGGACTGCATGGAGGCGCCAAAGAAAGGGCACATGATGACTCAACCAGTGAAATCCATAGTTGCAAAAATCGAGGAATAGCAAATCCAGTGCTACAAAAATGAGACCCTGCATCCAGAGAGGGCGCGTCCAGAGATTTTCGCGCGACCAGGCAAATAGCGGCGTTTGGATGACAATCGCAAGCGCTGCCACAGAAACAATCATCATTCCCAGATTGTTCGTTATCCGGTGCCAATCTTTGCGTCGGAGTTGACCGGTTGCGAGAGGGACTGCGATCAAATCGACGAGGACGAAAAGCCAAACGATAAAAATCGTGTTCGAAAATACCATATTTTTTCCTCAGCAAACCGAACCGATTACGAGACTCTTGATGCATCGGTAAAACTGGGAAACCTTGCTGGAAATTCTTTAAACCATTTCACGGCAGTTTCAGCGCCAAGGTGTTCGATGATATAACGGCACTGCGCTTCGAGATTTTTCTGGAATACACCGCTCGCATTTTCCTGGAACTCATCGGAGATCGGATGGTGATGCAGATACGCGCCGAAGTGATTCTGACAAAAATCTGTGTAGTCTCGCGTGAAGAGAATGAAGGTGTGCCACATTTCATCGAGAACGGCGAGTTGTCGATAAACTTGGAACATCCCAAAGCTGCCCTTAACCCCTTGTAAATTCACTTCAGAGGATCGTTTTTCGATCAGCCAAAGCATCTTCAGGGTTTCGCAAAAAATTTCTTCCGCGTCACTCCGAGAGACACCGTATTGCAGGTGGAAACGCTCCGTAAGCAGTGGTTGCCGGTACTTTAGGAAACCGTTCAAATCAGGCGGCTTCATTGCACCACTTTTAGTAGCAGCCTGTGCCGCCTTTTATCGTTTCAATAATATCTTGGATGATTTCTTCGATTTTGATTTCTGACATAATTACCCCCTAATAAATGTAGTCCTATTTTGATAGCAGAAAAAATAGTTTTTACAAAGTAATTCCGATATCCGATTGCGTTAAAGAAGAGAGACGCCATCATTCTACTTTGACGAGTCTGTGTCCTTTAACGGCGTCCCAATAAATCAGGAAAAGGCCGTGAATAGGATCTAGCATCCAGCGGGCGTACGACAAAGCGCACGGAGTTCCTATCATCTCGGATTGTAAAAGAGGTACCGCCTGCTGTGTGGGAAATTGCCATTTTCCCGGACCGAAATTTTTTTGCGGGGCGCGCACTAAAACGAGCGGCCAATCTTGTCCGACTAAACACATGAGACTCAGCGTGGGCGTTTCAACGAGGGAGTAGAGGTTTCCATCTTCTCCATGAAGATCTGAAGACGCGCCCGTTCCAATCGTTCCGGGGATCGCTTTTTGAAAATCGTCGGGACCGTAAACACTTCCCACGGGAATCCAAGTGTGGAAGTCTTTGGTTTTTGCGACTCCTCGATATCCCAGCACTTGGTTGTTTTTTATAATAGCGCCGTGAAAACTGACCCAGAAGTAGTCTCCTTCTTTTTTGAAGATATTTGGAGTTCCTTCATCGGCGATGCCGATGGGGCAGTGACTGTCTGCCATTTTGCAAATTTCTGAGAAGACGGCTCCCGAGCGGATGACGGGATTTTTGGGATCGTCTGTAAATTTTCCGAAGACTCCGTCTTTTGCTTTTCGAGAGTAATGACAAAGATTCCACACTTGCCCTGTTGGAGAGTCAGAAGTGCTCAAACATTGTGCTAAAAGATGCCAGTCTCCCGTCTTAGGATCTTGAAAAGTCGATCCATCTAAAACCGTGCACCCACTTCCTTTTGGACTGAGATCGGGATCTGCAACAATGACTTTATTCGACCAGGTTCTTCCCTGGTCTTCACTTTTGACCATCACAGTCCGGTTGTAGTCGGCCGCGCAACGAGAAGGCTTGGGAGCTTCGGGAATGTCGCGGTAAAACCAATACCAGATCCCTTGATCGACGAGGCCCCAGCCCGCGCCAGGCATCGAAGAAGTGTTGGGGTCTATTTTCAGTTCTCGCTGAAATTTCAACTGGGCTTTACCTTCCCACAGATCCACAATAGAGGAAAATTCTCCGCCGAGAAGAGGAACCGTTATCATAAAAATGATAAGGAACAATGGGTAGCGATTCATGGTGTAAACTTATTTTACGCCAATCTAGACGGCTGTTCCAATATTTTTTACTGGACGGGCGGGTGATCTAAAACGCTTCGAAAAGCATCGAGATACATCTTTCCACCTGCTTGAAGAGAGTATTCATTCTGGACGACGCGGTTCGCTTCACTTGCAATCCGGATGCGTTTTTTTTCATCAAGAATTAACTCTTTCGCATTTTCAATAAACTCGTCACTCGTTCGGTAGAAGACAACATCTTGTTCGTCTTTCAGTAACATTGCATTCAATTGGGTCCATTGGGCGAGAGTGACAATGTTTGCGAGCGAATAGATGTGCCATTTGCGACTGGTTCGAAACGAACTAAACTCTGTTTGATCCATCGGCATCAGCCCAATACAGAAATTTTCCATTGCTCTAATTTCGTTTTCTGGTGTCCAAACCAAATTGGTAATTTCTATCTTAGAGCTCGTGAGCGTCGTGCTTGAGACGTTGATGAGACGAATGGGATGGGTCTCAGCCAGTTTTTCCAGCAAAGGCAGAAGCGCCTGTAAAAGATGGACCGAACTGGGACTGCCGATCCAGCCAAACGCAACAGGATCTTGCTGAACCGTAATCTTTCCGTAGTTCTGGACATTAATGGTCGTGGGAATGACAATCACTTTCTTCGCCCATTGATCTGCGGTTTTTTTCATGTAAGGATTATCGACGATGACAAGGTCTGAAGCTTTGCAAATTTCTTTGAAAAGATGCTTACGGTAGCAAGCGACGAAGCTGCCTAATAGAAATATTTTTCCAAACGCACCGGGATGTTTTAGCCAAATGGGATCATCCACCATAAAGATAATCCGTTGCGCTCTCAGTTTTAAAATCCACTGCACTCCGAAGGGCAGCACATCTTTTTGAACGACCGTCAGTGGGTACTCTGAACTTCTCCAAACATCTTTGTAACGAGAAAGAAACTTGAGGATGAGAAATATCAAAGTTTTAAAGAGGTCAACAATACCTTTCGGTTGGGCTACCGAGTTTGCGAGTTTGCTAAATTCTTTTTTTAAAAGCGGCCGAATCTCATATTTGATTCCCGCTGCTTCGATGAAAGGCAAGTACTCGTAAACCGAATAGCGAGTGCTGGCACCGCTCTCGTCGTACAAAGTAAGAAAGAGAATTTTGGGAGTGGAAGAGGTCATAGTGCTAGAAAGAGAGAGAATTAAGTTTAACCTACACTAGTACAATCTGTAAACGTCGGCCTCAACCTTCGAGGCTACGGCACTCTTGCGATAAGAAGTCTAGGAAAAGACGAACCCTGCGAGTGAGAAGGCGATTGTGGGGCGTGACCGCAAATAATTCTCCGAAAGGTTCTACGGTTTCCTTCTCTAAAACTTCTTCCAACTTGCCCGCGCGAATGAGCGGCATCACATCCCATCTCGATCGAAGTGCAATTCCACCGCCTTGTAATGTGAGCTCTGTCAGAACTGCACCACTTCCACATCGCAAAGGTTGGTTTTTTAAATAGTCTCGAACTCGCCCCTTCGGCATCCCGCAATCTTCGTAAACGGGAAGCACTAAAAGATCGTGTTGTTTTAAGTCTTCTGCTTTTTTTAACGGCGGATGGGCTTTTAAATATTTGGGGGAAGCGCACCAGATAAGCTCATTCACTAAAAGCTTTCGAAATACAAATTGGGCGCCTTTAGGAGTTTGTACCCGAATTGCGACATCCATTTGTGAATCGACCAGGTCGATGAGTTGTTCTGAAACGTGGAGGTCAAAAAAAACTGCAGGATGCTTTTCTCGAAATTTCACAAGCATTCGAGAAAGGCAGCTGTAAGCAAAAGACGGAACGCAGGTCAGGCGAATCAAACCGGCTTCGTCTAAGGACGGGTGAGCTCTTTCCAGTCCCCCGGCTTCCTCGAGTAAAGTCTCGACTCTTGGGAGAAGGTTTTGCGCTTCTTGGGTCATACTCACTCGCCGTGTGGTTCGATTAAAAAGTCGAACTCCTAAACTCTCTTCGAGTTTTCCGATTTTCTTACTTAAGAAAGGGACATTCATCCGCAACTGTTCTGCCGCGGAAGTGAAGCTACTTTTCTTACAAACCCAGTAAAAGGCTTCCCAGAGACTTAAATCACGTATTTTTATTTGTTCCATATTGGAAAGAATCTCTTACCAAAATACCGTATTATTATCTATCGAAAAAAGAGCTACAAAGGGTGCATGAAGAGACGAAATAAAAACTTAAACCTCTTGCTTCCCGGTGTCTTGAGCTGTTCTATTTCAAATGCTCAGGCCAGGGCAGGCTGTTTAAATTCATTTAAGGAGATCACAATGATGAATGCTATCGGTTACACAAAAAATCTTCCCATCGAAAACCCTGAATCTTTGATGGACTTACAAATCGCTAAACCTGAACCCCGTCCCAAAGACTTGCTTGTCAAAGTTCATTCCGTTTCGGTCAATCCTGTGGATACGAAACAGAGAAAACGAAAAGCCTCCGTCCACGGAGAGCCGGTCATTCTAGGATATGACGCCGCAGGAACCGTCGTTGAAGTAGGAAGTGAAGTTTCTGGTTTTAAAGTCGGCGATGAAGTGTACTACGCGGGCGATATTACTCGTGCGGGAACTAACAGTCAGTTTCACGCCGTCGATGCAAGAATTGTCGGGCACGCGCCTCGAAGTTTGAAACTCGCCGAAAGTGCGGGACTTCCGCTCACGGCATTGACCGCCTATGAAGCGCTTGAACATCTGGGGATTTCATTCTCGGGCACGTCCAACGAAAAAACGATTTTAATTATTGGTGGAGCAGGGGGAGTGGGAACAATGGCCATTCAGATGGCAAAGCTCGCAGGACTTAAGGTCATCACAACGGCTTCACGTCCCGAGACAGTCAGTTGGGTGAAAGAGTTTGGCGCGGATATCGTGCTCGATCATAGGCAAGATCTGAAGCCTCAGTTGGAAGGATACGGAATTCGCGAAGTCGATGTGATCTTTAACACCGCCAACACGACTGCGTACTGGAAACAGATGGCCGATCTCATCAAACCTTTCGGTAAGATTTCTTCGATTGTGGAATCGCCAGAGCCCATCGATCTCACTTTATTGATGATGAAAAGCGCGACGTTTAGTTGGGAGCTCATGTTCACGCGTTCGATGTTTCAAACTCCGGATATGTCTCACCAAGGAGAAATTCTAGACGAAGTCGCAGAGTGGATTGAACAAGGTAAGCTACGCCATACCGTGAGCCAAATTTTAAAACCGCTAACAGCTGCTAACTTACGAAAAGCCCAT
The DNA here is from genome assembly GCA_937903155.1 of uncultured Bdellovibrionales bacterium. Taxonomy (GTDB): domain Bacteria; phylum Bdellovibrionota; class FAC87; order UBA2466; family UBA2466; genus CALCZU01. The sequence goes on along the minus strand of CALCZU010000029.1, from coordinate 61,706 downwards.
GCGCTGCTTGAGTCGGGAAAAGGCCGAGGCAAAATCGTTGTGAGCGAATGGTAGAGAACACCGCTTAATGAGGTGGGTCATTTTTAGGGGGTTGTCACGATACCCCCGGTGAGATACAGAGATTGAAATTAGATGGGGGTTTTAAGATGAATTTATCAATCACACGTTTTTTCTTTGTGGCTTTGTCACTTTTCGCAACATCTCAAACGTTCGCGCGAACGGAGAAGATGACAGTCTACAGCGTCGATTCACAAGAGGTGAGTTTTCCAGTCGACGAAAAGTCCTCTGCGATTAGCTTGAAAATGGATGTCACCGTCGAAACGAAATTCTGTGGGACGGCGACTTTTCCTTATGTGTTCGAACAAAACGCGGTGAGTGAGGCTTCTCAAACGACCCGTTTTTACTTGTACGCGAGTGTAACGCCGCCGCCCCCGAATGTGATTTGCACGATTCCTTCGTGGCCAAAGACGTATTCTCATACCCTTTCGATCCCTGTGACGGAAAATGTGAACGAATATATCGTCGATTTCAGCCGTAAAAGTTCGGAAGCGTATATTTGGAAATTTAACAGGGATGCGGACGGCGTTTGGTCGGTCGTCGAATCTCCAAAGTCAAAAACTCCAATCGTCGTCAATGGTGCTTCCCAAATGAGCTCGGAGAAGATGAAAGAGAAATTAAAAACGTTTAGCGATGTCGTCGGAAAACCCGTCGTTTGTCTTTCCGTGAGCACTTCGGACTGTAATGCGGCACTGAACAAACTCATCGGGTTAAATCAGCTGGAACTTTTTAAATCCAATCATCTGCCAGCAATTCTCATTACGTTTGGTTTTTTCGAAGACCATCTTCCGATGATCGATGCCAAAGGCACAGCTCAAGAAATGGAAGCGTTCTTACGAAGGTTCGATAGGGAATTTGGTGAAAAAGTTCATGCGTTTTCTGATTTGACGGGCTTTGAGTATACGAGTGACCCATTGATGTCGAAAGAAAATGTTCAGGCCGCGATGCAAACGCTGATGACGATTCAAAAGGACCGTCCGCAGTTAATGGAAAAAAAGGGAGTCAAATTTTTAGGAATTCATATTTCTGATAAATTTTCGAAAAGTTTCACGGAAAACTTTTTCATCAGCATCGACCACCGTGCGAAGGTGGAAGACATCATCATCTACATTGCAGCTCAGCGTTTGAATTTGGGTTCGTAGGTCGAGAGTTCCGCCGATGTGATACTGGTTTATTTCAGTGATCTTGATGTCTTAAGCGGTGGCGTTCTCGGTATTGAGTTTGATTGCGCGAGGTGTTATTTAAGCTGCGTGAAATTTCTCGCAATTCTTTGTTTGATTTTCTTCTCCTCATTTTCAATGTCGGAAACGTGGCCTCGGCCTCTGGAGAAAAGAGTGCCGAGCGAAGTCCCTTTTGGCTCAGGCGCTAAAGTCTGCACGGTATCTCTGGGTAAAATAGCTAAACCTGCGGTCAATAGGGGAGACGTCGTCATTCTCCGAGTGGATATGAGCCATCTTCTCGAGAAGGGAAACCTCGATCTTGATGCCAAACGCCGCCTCCTTGAACGAGTTGGCGATCCAAATCACTATTTTAAAGCAGCCGCGTTTTCGTCGCCAGAAATGAAGGTTCTGTCTGAACGCTCACGCATTCATGGAACAAACAACGACAAGCTGGAGTACCTCTTTTTCGCTAAAGCAGATGCTTCCGGAAAAACGGAGTTTACAACCAACCGTTATTATCAGGTTGTTACAGGGCAAAGAGAAATTGGAGTGGATGAACTAGAGGTTCTGCGGGTTTACCGTGAGTACAGAAAAATTCTTTTTAAGGAAGGAAATAGTACTCCTCTTCTCAGCGAACTTCTAGGCGCACGCCTAACCGCGCCCTCTCTGAATGCAAAAAATCATTTGCGAAGGTTGGAGGATGAAGAAAGGGGAAAATCATGGGAAGAGCGATTGGCGTTGGCAGATGAGCGAATCGAAAAGTGGCGAAAAGCATACACCGCGAGTCCAATTTATAGCGGTTTTACCGTCTCAGGGAATATTTTACCTTTTTCCCTTCAGACTGCCGGAAAACGTGAAAATGTAGAAGTGAATCATATTCATCAGCTGCGATACGATGAACGGCCACAACGGCTCACCGTTTCTAAAGGAGATATTATCGTCATCGAGACCTTGCGACCGAGTGAAACCGAAGACCGCTATCGATATAAATTTGATATCCCAATTGTGAGAGGAAATGGGTTGCGACACCTTTTTACGGAAACGACAGAACAAGCGCTTCTTCCGAGTGACTACGGCATCAATCGGGCGAAGACGTACTTTTGGGTCGAATCTGATTCTCCGGCGTCCATCGAAGTGAGTAAACCTCGGCTCAATCGCACTCTTTCCGAGAATGAACAAACGGAGTGGGTGCGAAAAATCGACATTCGCGTGAAACCCTCTCTTCCAGATCTCGTCGAACCAGCGGTAGCGCCAAAAGAACTTCGAGTAAATGTGAGCGGAATCAAGCCGCCGACGACTCCCTCGGTCCGGGACGAAGGCACACCCGAGTTGCCGCCAAATAGCGTCTTAAGCGCATCCGATGTGAAAGCAATCGATGAATTTCTTTATGTGACTAACTGGGGCGGAACGCCGACGTTTATGCAATATCAAGATTTGTCGCAAGTGCTTCAGCCGTTTTTCGGAGAATCGAAAGGTGAACGTGAATTTTTTCTGAAAAGGGCAGGTCTCTCTCCTATCAGAATCAATTTTTTGATGAGCCTTATCGATTTTGATTCACCCAGTAAGGAATTTCTCCCAAAGATTATCAACGTCCTTTTGCCGGATAGAAATCTCATCAGAGTGAGCAATCATCTTAAAGCGCTCCGATTAAATGAATGATTGAGATAACCGGTTAAATCGGACTGACCCAGCAACATCCAATCCCTATTTCTTCCGCTGGGTAGGTTCCCCAATGTTTGAAACCCACCTCGAAAATAAACCAGTCGTTATACTTAGGGTGAAGGAGTTTTTGGAGCAAGACAGTCTCGCCTTTAATCGTTCCTTTAAATTCGATGACCTTTCCTTGATAGGGTGTACACGCATCTTGATCCGTTATCTTGCGCTGTACGATTTGACCGTTCGTCAACGTGTAGGCTTTCTTTTCAATCGTCACGGTAGCGGACGAAAGATCCTCAGAGATAGAAAGTTGGCCGAACTCGGTCCCACTCCAATGAGGATGAAAACACTTTGCTCCGCCCCTGCGATAGAAATTTCCCCGAAAAAAAGACTCCTCATTGCTCGAAAAAGCATTCGGAACCGAGAGAAGCGTGAATAGTCCGATCAATATAAGAAAATGATTTCTTCTCATGGAATGTTCCCCCTTCCGCCCAGATACTAATTTTTTGACAGTGTTGTCAATACTATATTCCCGATTAGAAGCGTTTCATTTATCGAAAGATCGCTCTTTCGCTTTTAGCGCCTCTACTAGCGGAATAGCTACGTTTGCATTTTCGGCGGTGTATTTGCGAAAGCTCGGAGTGTCTAGGGCTCCATGTCGGTATTCCGCAATGTGAAGCGCAACTATCTTGGCTTCTTTTGAGGAAATGATTTTAAATAAAGGGCCTCCCGACATTCCCATGCTGGAATCACAATCGTGTAAAAGAAACCCATCCACTATTTCTTGAATGGAACATTGATCGGTGGCAAGAGTCTTTCCATCCCACCGTTCGTAAGGATATCCAGCAATATTCAAAACGCCTTGAGTGTCATCTCCCATTTTCATCCAGCCAAAGGTTTCTCCGAGATTATCTTCTAACTCGAGGAGTGCCCAGTCGTGAGTTCTTTCTTGAAAAGGTTGTTGAGTTCCCGCAACGATTTTTTGATTGCGGATACGAGATTTCGTTGCCGTTTTGGGATCGGAGATATTTAAGTGAAAAAAACTTTCGTTCGGGACCTGTGGCCTTTTTCGAGGAGCCGTTCGGGCTTCTCCGTACAGGCAATGAGCTGCAGTTAAGATTAAGTTTTTACCCACGAGCGTCGCGGTACATCCTAAACGGCTTTCTAAGTATCCAATCGTGCTCCAGGGATAATCCAATTTGGTAATCTTTTTTCGGTTATCTCTTCCAAAGACATTGGCTTGAAAAGTTTCTTTGAAAATAGCCGATGGGAAAACGGCAAAAGGTTGATTTTGAGATTTCGCCGTATTTGCTTGCGATAGAAGAAGCAGGATCAAAACTGGGTAAGGTTTAAGCATCACTTTCACTCCGGATGCTTTTGTACAACGAATACCAATCATACGCGACTGGAATGCGCTGTTCTCTACCACGGATTCTGTTTAGGGAAGAGTCACGCTCACGACACCGCCGGATTCAGTGCCATCTGTTGCGTTCGCGGAAGAGTCTGAAAGGTCTTCCCCCACGAAGGCTCGTGCGACTTGAAAGCGCATTTCGAACTCTCGCGCCGGGTAAGTCTTTTTGAGGTAGGCTGCGACGGACTCTAGGTTGGGCGCGAAACCGTATGAAACGATACAAGTCAGATCTTTTTTTCGCAGCGAACAAGAGGCTTGGGCATGCTCTCCGTCGGTCATCTGAAATTGCTGTGGAAAAGATTTTACTTTTCCTTTTAAGTGAATGGGTGTGTCGTGAATTTGGGAGTGCACGATTTCTAGCGGAAGATAATAGGTCAGATCCGCTGTTTCATTTTTTATCTCGAGTGAGGTGTTTTCAAGAACGAACGTCGCGTACGGCACTAGTTTTGCCGGAACAGGAACCTGATAGGTGGCGGTCGTCTTAGCGGCTTGTGAAACGATTGAAAAGGAAACGATGAAAAATAAGATTGCTCTCATAGGTTGATTATTGCTCCATTTGGTTTGAATTGGGAAGTCCGTATTTTGTCGCCCTCGCTTTGCCGCAGCGGAAGAGTTTTCCCTTTTTAAAAAGGTCTGACAAGTCGCGTGAGGCGGTGATGGGCGAGACTTTGAAAGACTTTTGAATCTCCTGGACGTCTAAGAAATCCTTTTTCTTAAGTATTTGAAGGATTTTCAGCTGTCGGTGATTTAACTCCGTCAGCGGCTCTGGTACCCAATCGATTTCATTGGGTTCCGGAAGAGACGGCGTGGATTCGGCGTTAACAAACAAAATCGAAATATCTTGAGACAATTGATAGCCTCGAGGAGTGGTCTCTAACCAAGTGCTTTCGATTTCAAGGTGTTTTTTGGTTCTTCCTATCAACCGGTATAGCAAAGGATCATGTCTTAAGGGATGGTAATCGTAACCCCAAAGTTGTTTGACCATAACTGCTTTTGAAGCGCTTCCTTTGGATAGAACTTTTAAAAGTTGATTGATTTGAAGCGAGTGGTTTTTCTTGATGAGTTTCAAATTTCCATTTTCTAGAACCAAGATAAAATTTCGAGACAAGTCCGGAAAAATTCTGATCTTCGCGTTACTTTTTGGAAGAAGCGGAAATAAAAAGCCTAAGTAGTCGGATTGGATGATTTCATCAATTGAAGCGCCTTTTGACCTAGCGACTTGATCCAAAAGTTCTGCGATTTTATCTTCTGAAGGCCCGCGGGAAAATTTTCCATTCTCCCGATTAAAAATTCTTTGCGCGACGCTGTTCCCCCTTAAAAGAGTCAGGGAATCATACTCCTTACAAAAAAACGGAAGAGAGAGTGCGTTGCAAAGCTTTTTCTCCATTCCTTTTGTCGATAGGAAAAGCTGCTGATCCACTTTTGGATCGAGTTCCCCGTGTGTGCTGCGAATAAGATTGAGCGCTTCGTAGTGCTCTCCTCGAAGAAACCGGTTTTCAGAAAGTCTTAAATTTAAAAGAACCCCTTGGCGCTTGTGTTTGGAAGAATAAATCAAACGAAAAGCGTTATTGAGCACTTCATTTGAATCTTCGATTCTTCCTCGTAGGGTTAACTGCCTTGCCTTTTCAAGTAACACTCCTGATTTTAAGTAAGTCAGGTCTTCGTTGAGTTTGGAGTAACATCTATCGAGTTCTTTTAAGATCGTCTTTGGTTTTAATCCGAACTGCGCTTCGTAGCACAGGATGGCGGCGGTTGCGGCATCGAGCCAAGCGCCTGATCCTAGTTTTTCAGCAAGAACGCGGGACTCTTTCAAAAACTTCAACCCTTCAGAAATCTTACCGGACAGCGTTTTCGTGTAGCCTAAAAGATCGGATGCCAGGTATCTGCCATAGAGAAAGTGAGCTTCGTTTGAAGAGAGAAGAGCCTTGAACGCCCATCTTGAAGCGATCCCATAATGACACTCTAGATAGCGGGAAAACCCCATTCCTTGGGCAACGTAAAATTGAGTGAGCGGATTCGTGGAATTCTTAAACTCTTTGAGGTTTGAGTGGAAGTAGCGTTTTCCTTTTTCGTAAGCGGAAACTCGATAAAACCCCACGCCGAGATAGAATCGACACGCCGCGAGTGTTTTCCTATCGGCTCGTTTTGCGAAGAAACTTTCGGCTTCTTCAGGTCTTCCTAAAAAACACAGTGAGCCAATTAGAAGCGGTAGTGTCTCCGCATCGTGAGTCGTATTTCCCAAAAGTTCATTCACCACTTCCTGATGTTTGCCTTGGTGGAAAACCGTTGTGAGAGCCGCCGCTTGCATTGGAAAACGCTATCAAATATCCCGTCAAATCACATCACATTTGGTGAATTGATGTGACTAGAAGTCAACGCTGGGTTGTCGCTCTTCTCATGCGTAAGTTTTGTATGCTACAATTTTCCAATGAGACTCCTTTTCCTACTTAGCTTGTTCTGTTTGCAAAGTCTTAATGCCGAGGTGAAGCATTCTCCAACTCCGACGCCGTCTGCGACGCATGAGGATGAGGAAGAAGAAGCGCTTCGACCTCCTTTGCCACAAGACGACGGTTATTGGGTGGCTATCAAAAACACAACGAAAGAGAAAATCCTTCTTTTAAGAGGCACGAATAAGCCCAACTCCAAAACTTCTGTAATAAAACTGGCTGCAGGGGAAACTCATCGAGAGTTTTACAAAAAAGGATCTCCTGTCGAATACCAACGGATTGTGATGGTGAGAGAAGTTTCCGCGCCTTCCTCAGAGTCCCCCATTTCGAAGAAGAAAGACTCTTACGAATTTTTGTCCGAAAACCTGAACGACGCGAATTTTTCTAAGGGGATTACGTCTGAGCTTGAAGTTAAAATCGAAAGTAAGAAACTCGTCTCAGCGAAGCAAGGTAGCTTACCGCAATTAGGCTTTGTCGTTTCTCCCGTAAAGAAAAAATAATCTTTGCGCTTGCCGAGGGATTCTTCTCGGGCCTAAATTTAGCGTTTTAATCATAGGAGAGAATTCATGAAATATCAGTGTATTTTGTTAGGTGTTTTGGCGGCGAGTGCTTCGTTTGCGTATCAGGTCACGGGTCCCATTCTTGAAGTGACAGATTCGAAAATCGTCGTTCAAAAAGGAAAAGAAAAGTGGGAAGTCGAAAAAAGTGCCGCGACTAAAGTCGACGGCGAGCTTAAAGTTGGTTCAAAGGCGACCATTGAGTACACGATGACCGCTTCGAAAATTACCGCTAAAGCGGATAAAAAAGCAAAGTAAGTTTTAAAGGCTCTTTAAAAGGTATTAGAAATCGGTCAATGCGAGGGTGCTACGCACCTTCGCATTGACGACTCATCCAAAGTTTTTTCCAAATAAGCTTATTTGCAACCGTCGAGTGCTTCGTAAGTCTTTTCTTTTTTCGTTCCCAAATTAACCGTCACGAAAGCGGTCATTTTCGTTTCATTGAATGTGATGCCCATCTTCGGAACATTTTCGCCGACACCATCTTTTCCTTCAAAAAGATGAAGCGTCTGGGGAGGATTACTTTTTAAGTATTGATTCGTCTTAAAAGGGATCGTGACCGTACTGTCATTGTCAAAAAAACTTGCGGTTTTATTTTTCAAATCAATCGTCAGACGCCATTCATTGATTCCATTGACGTTGCCACACTGAATGGGCTCTTTCGCGGTCGCGAGAAGTGGAGCCGATGCCAGTAAAGAGAGAGTGAAAAGTAAACGAATCATATAACTTCCTTCCGTTCGTTCAAGTTGTTGAGTTGGGCTTAATTGCAGCGCATTACGGTGTCAACGGATCGGTCCAGAAATCCTTTACTTCTTTTAAGATAGCCTGGGAAACAAGCTCGCGGGGGCTCGTTTCAAACCAATCGGTCGGCATGGAAGAGGCATAGCCCATTTCGATAAAACGACTGTCCATGAGAACAATCAGCCCTCTATCTGTCTCGGACCGGATGACCCGTCCCGCGGATTGGACGGCTTTCGCCATTGCGGGATAGCTGTAGGCGTATTCAAATCCAGATTGATAAGTTTTGTCATAGAACTCGCGCATTTTTTCGCGCTCGAGATCAAACTTCGGAAGAGGGGGACCAATCACAAAGGCTCCGATAATTGTCTCTCCGGGGTAATCGACGCCCTCTGAAAACACGCCTCCCTGAACCGCAAACACAATCGTGGGACGCACCCGAGATTTCAAGTGGTCTACGACGCCCTCAATCTCGCTTGCTTTCATGTCTTTTTGTTGGCGGATCACTTCGATACCTTCGGGTGCCCGAAATTCTGCGGCAACTTTTTCAAGGAATTCAAAACTGGGGAAAAAAGCAAAGTAGTTCCCAGGTTTCACTTGAGAAATTTTGTGAATCACTTCCGAAATTTTTTTGTAATTTTTTTCTCGGTTGGAATATTTTGTGGAGATCTCAGGAATGATCAAAACCTTGCGATTGGTCTTAGGAAACGGCGATTGAAACTCGGCCACCTTGATTTTTTCAAGCTCGAGTCCAGAGAGTTTTGCATAATAATGAAAAGGTTTTAAAGTTGCTGAAAAGCCCACGACCTGATCGTACTCGTCGTAACAGGCTTTGAGCATCTCCGAAGCATCACAGCAAGCAATTTTAATGGTGCCGCCATTGCCGACTCTTTCCGGTTGAAAAAAAGTGAAAAACTCAGGTCTTTTCGGTTCTGCCACAAAATCCAGTGCGGCCGTAAACTGAGACCAATAGTAAACGAGTCGCAGGACCACATCGCGTGGTTGAATCTCGACATCCGACTCTAGATATCGAGACAGAAAATTCCGTAAATCCTCCTCTTGTTCTAAGAAGATAGCCCTCGGAGGATCGATTAAAACACTCTGGGTAGAACCTTCAGGACGGCAAGAGCTAACCGTCTGTAGACAGTCATTTAAAAGCGTTTCAGCATCCGAACGAAATCGTAAGGGTAATTCGCGAACGGAGAAACGCATTTTTTCTAAAACGTAAGTCGAAAGTTCGGGCGAGTAATATCCCATGGCTCGCGATAAAAGATTGTGCGCTTCATCAATGACTAAATTGGGTTTTCCCGTTTGTCCTAGGGTGGGTACGCCCATTCTACCCAGACTTGCTCGCGGGGAGAAAACATAGTTGTAATCGCAAATCACGGCGTCCGCATCCTGAGCGGCTTCAAATTGCAATTCGAAAGGGCAGACTTGAAACTCTTCGCCCAAGGCTCTGAAAACCCGATGGGTGAGTTTTTTCTTTTTTGAAAGAAGAGCCACGACATTGTTTTCATGAAGCTTTGTGTAATGATCTTTTGCGTACTCACAATAGTCGGGATTGCAAAGCGGTTCGTTCTTAAAACAAATTTTACTTTTTGCAGTAATGGTCAGCGATTTGATTTTTGCGCCCGCCTGCTGGATTCTCTCAACCGCGTCTTCAGCGACGGAATGCTGGCTATTTTTGGGAGTAACGTAAATCGTTTTTTGCCCTCGCTCGAGCGATTCCTTTAAACTCGGATAAAGTACACCGATCGTCTTCCCAAGGCCTGTCGGGGCTTGAATGAGCATCCGTGAGTGCGTTTGAAATCCCTTTTCGATACTCTCGATCAGATCCGTTTGACCGGTTCGCGGGTTTTCAAAAGGGAATGTGAGTTTGGATGCCATTTTTTTTCGTTTGAGCGCTCGAGCTTCATTCTCGCGAGTTTCTTTGACGAGTTCCTCTAAACGCTGGTTCAAATAGGTCTCGTACTGAGCGCGATTAAAAGCAATTTTTAGGTCTTCCGACTGAAAGTTGCGAAGTGAAACTAAATGAAATGTCAGCTTTGGTTCAATTCCGTGTTTTAAGAAATAAAAATAGCCATAGGTTTGTAGCTGGAGTGAATAGGGATGATCCCATTGATAGATAAGTTTTTTCGTTAGCTCTTGGATGCTAAAAGCCGATTTGATTTCTTCGATATGGGGAGGATCACTTGCGAAAAGGCCGTCGATTCTCCCTCCGATTTGAAAGAGGTATTCTTCGCGTTCGAACTCAGCCTCAATTTTGACTTCAGCTTGGTATTCCGAATTTTGTTTTGAGCGCTTTTCTTGGATTCGTAAATGAACTTCTTGCCCCTCTACGGGCATCCGTCCGTAGCCGGAATGCGTTTCGATACTTCCCGTTCGCGGAACTGGCAGTGCAAAATCACGGACTGACAGAGAGACCTTCGTTTTCAATGATTTCTCTCCCTGTTTAAAGTGCGCGTGCACCAAGAGGGCGAACCGTTGGGCGTTGTCGCGTACGTTCTCGTCGGCGAAAACTGAACTTGGATTTCGATCCCTCGCCTTGCGAACATTGAAAGTTCACTCATTAAAATACGCATTCGATCGTAAGTTTTTAAATCGATTCTGAGCTTCCGGTTTTGAAGAGGCGAGCGTTTGCGTTTGAGCGGTTCCAACAGCTCGGGGGATTTTATAAATCCCGACTCCGTAATTTTTCCATTTTGGAGTAAGAGAAAACGGAAATCTCCCGTATCAAGTTTCCATAAGACTCGCGATTCCATCAACCAGCAGATCCATTGCTTTTCATGAACACTTCGAACTGCGTTTGATAATTTTCTTTCGACCGATTCTTCGGAGGATTCTTCCACTTCTTCTGTAATTTCATCTGTCACTTCGTTCGAGAATCTAGGCGTCAGTTGAATTTTTTTACCCGCTCTCAAGAGTTTTAGGAGATTTAAGTTTGAGAGATCGTAGCCTAAAGCTGAAAGACGAGTTTCGACGGCATCTTTCAATTCTTCAGGCGTATGTTTCATTGTAAATGGGTCGAGTTCTTCCCATTCTCCTTTTTGCGCGTGGAGAAGACGCTCTAATCCATTAAAAGGTTGGTCGTGGGTAAAAGGACCCACGGGATGTTTAAATTCATACACCGGGGAAATGTCCTCCAATTGAGGAGATAAAAAAAGGATCTTACGAGAATTCGATTTGAGCGAATGGTTGTAAGGGGGTTCGATTTCCTTAATCCGATCGCTCTCGAGAAGTGCTGCCTCGAGCGGAGTCTGCGTTTGTCGGACTTTAACCTCGACGACTTGGGCCATAAGCTCATTGATTCGCGACCTCTTTGAATGTTTCTGCCGGAAATAACTATTCACCCTTGAATTGAGACAGGTAGCTTTTCCGATATAAAGAATTTTTCCACTGCGGGAATGCATTTCGTAAATTCCAGGTCCCTCTGGAAAACCGAGACGGGTCTCTCGTTCGACTAGATACTTTCGAGAAATTTTGCGCTTTTTTGCCTTTCGACTTTTCCAAGAAAGAAGATCCTCCACGGTGTGAATCGATTGTTCTTTTAATTCGTTTAAGAGTTTTGACCAGATTTTTTGAGTGGCGAGAGTATGATCGAAAGCGCGCGTTTTCTCAGATAGAGAAAAATCAAAATGCCCGCCCAGCGCTCTTAAAGTCTGCGCAGGAAGCTCGGGGTAAAGTTTTTTAGCAATTTGATAGGTGCAAAAAGTAGGAAGTGCAAAAACGGGAGAGTCTCCGAATTCTTTTCGAAGATGATTTAAAAAACGCGTCTCGAAGGCAGCGTAATGAATGACGATCGCTGTGAGAGGGACGGGAGCCGCCTCGACGGCGTCGCGAAACTGTTTCCAAATTATCTCCGCACTCTCAGCCGACTCAAGTTCTTTTTCGTTGATTCCTGTCATGGTCAGCACTTTTTTGGGAATGCTTTCCAGGCGGACGGGACGGATTAATCTTGTTTGAATTTCTTCCTGATCAAACGAAAAGCTCCAGCCCAGCTCGATGATTTCGGCTTTTTCGGCAGTCAAACCCGTTGTTTGGCAGTCAATAAAAAGAAAATGCGAATCGGCGAGAACCATCTTTACTACTCTTACAGATTTTACAGAACTTACAAAAGGGATAGCGTGTTGATTTTAGTGTGCCGCGGCTTTTGTTTTTGGACGCGCGTTCCAAATAAATAGCATGAGCACGGCTCCAATGAATGAGAATGAAATCATGCTCGGGCCCCACGCGGACCATCCATAGTTATCTAAAAGATAACCCATCCCGATTCCCACAACAGATCCGCCTAAATATTGCATTCCATCAAAAATTCCCACCGCTGTCGCCGCAGCTTTCTTTCCACCAAAATCCATTGAAGCCGTACCGGACAGCATCGAATGAACGACACTGATTGCAAACGAATTCAAAATAAAAGCGCCGATAATCCACTCAATGGAAGGGGCTTTCCAAACGACCGCAAGACAGATGATTTGAACAAAATATCCGAGAAACGCTACCGGAGTACGGCGTCCTTTAAAAACCCAGTCCGAAATCGTTCCGGCAAAAAAGGCTCCTAAAATTCCCGCGCAAACAACGGACAATGCGCCTTTTTGAAAGATGGAAGATTCGAGGGTCATGTGCTGGGCTTCGAGCATGTAACGAGGAAACCATTGTTCAAAACCGTGACGAACCAGACCGGTGCAAAATTCCGCCACCGCAATGGTGAGAGTGATAGGATTGGTGAGAACTTTTTTAAGCACGTATCCGACAGTGACTTTTTCGGTGTCTCCACTCGAAGCGTCTTCCACATCGAGCGCCGGCAACTGACAATCCTCAGGATTATTTTTGACGAAGAGAAACGTCAAATAACTCATGAACGCGACGATGATCGCAGGTACGAAGAAAACCCACTGCCAGGGGAGAATTGTGACGAGAATTCCTCCCACAAAAAAGATAAGTGCTCGCCCGCTCTGAATCATCGATCCGAAGATGGCCGAAAAGACGCCTCGCTCCCGAATATGAAACCATGAGGCATTTACTTTAATTAAAGACAAGGCGCTAAACGACTGGAAATAAGAATTTAAAGCCCAGACGCTCGCAAAATAAGTTAAGAGCAAAGTCCCCGTCCCCAGAAAGCCCATGTAGGCTCCCAAACCAAACAGGAGATTGAAAACCACCGTGCCCGTCGCCCCGATGAGCATCGCCTTTCGACCCCCGATTTTATCGGTGATGGGACCGTTGAAGATCGCCGAAAATCCGTAAATGGAAAGGGCAGCCGTAATGAGCGCACCGATTTGCGTTTTGTCCCAGCCGTATGCTTGGGACAAGGCTTTATTTGCGAAGGAGAGATTGTACCGCCCCATGTACATCGCGGAGTAAGTAAAGCCGAGGGTGAGCCAGTTAATCGCGCGTCGTTTGCGGAACTGCGGCGAGTGTTCAATATTTTTTGAAAAAGTCTTCGTCTTAAAAGAAGGGACTGTGAGACCGGCGCCCAAAGTTTCTTCTGCCATTGCTATCTCCTTTTAAAACGGAATGAAAATGTCACTCCCATTTGTGACTCTTTTTCTATAGCTTGCGACCGGCAGAAAGAATAGGCGAAAATTTTAGCTTTGCGATTTCATGTACTTTTCGGGATCGAGTCCTTCTTTTCTTAAATCTTCCTCGACCATGATTCGTACCAGTTCTTTAAACTTGGTTTTGGGTTCCCAATTTAAGACTTTTTTAGCTTTAGAATAGTCGCCAAGAAGCACATCGACTTCAGTCGGACGGTAGTAACGTGGATCAATCTCGACATATTTTTTCCAGTCCAAAGAAACCGAACCAAACGCTTCGTCTAAGAATTCTTTGACGGAGTGAGTTTCTCCCGTAGCGACGACATAATCATCTCCTTTGGGTTGCTGAAGCATGAGCCACATGGCTTCGACATAATCCTTCGCATATCCCCAATCGCGTTTGGAATCTAAATTCCCTAAGTAAAGTTTCTTTTGTTTCTTCGCGATGATTTTTGAAAGCCCGCGAGTAATCTTGTGAGTGACGAAAGTCTCGCCGCGTCTTGGAGATTCGTGATTAAACAAGATTCCATTCGAAGCATGAAGTCCGTAAGCTTCGCGGTAATTGATTGTGAGGTAGTAACCCAAAAGTTTTCCGCAAGCATACGGTGAACGAGGCACAAAACTAGACGTTTCAGACAATGCCGTTGGATTTACGCCTCCATACATTTCGGAGGAACTGGCTTGATAAAACCGGATTTGTTTTTCATTTCGAAAATGGCGCAACGCCTCTAAAATTCGCGCCGTCGACATGGCAACGGTATCGAGCGTGTACAACGGCATATCGAAGCTCACCCGGACGTGGCTCTGGGCACCGAGGTTGTAAACTTCGTCGGGCATAATCGTGTGAATGATTTTTTCAAGGGAGCTTCCATCTACTAAATCGCCATAGTGAAGAAAAAAACGAACTTCTTCTTCGTGAGGATCTTGGTAGCAGTTTTCTAGACGCGCAGTATTAATGGAAGAAGATCTGCGGATGATTCCGTGCACTTCATAGCCTTTGCTCAAGAGAAGTTCCGCAAGGTAAGATCCGTCTTGTCCAGTAATTCCAGTAATCAGAGCCTTTTTACGCATTTTCTAAGTGTCCTTCTGGTAAAATATTAGGTAAAAACTATTGAAAAGAATAAGGCAAGTCAATGAAATCGCAGCTCGATAAGCAGAATAAACCTGAAGACAAAACCTTGTTTCAAAGTTCTCCCTCTCAAATCGATTCGCTCACCGAGACGGTGAGGTGTCCCGTTTGCAGCTCGACCGACTATCGTGTCGTCCGAAAAGCTCGTTATCCGTCCGATTTGAATAAAGACAAGCTTCTGAAGATTTACCACAGCTCAAGCGATAGTTCGCTCTGGGACCAGTTAGTGACTTGCAAAGATTGCGAGCTGACCTATTTAAACCCGAGAATCAAAGAATCACTCGCTTACGAATCGTACTCGAATGCCGAAGACGACCGATTTGCGGCGCAAAACGAATACCGGATTGCCACTTTCAAAAAAAGTCTTAAAAAGGTGCTTTCGCATTCGGGCAAAGAGGCGAAGGGTCTGAGAGTTTTGGATATCGGATCCGCTGCCGGCGCATTTTTAAAAGCGGCAAAAGATCTTGGCTGTGACGCCGTGGGCGTTGAACCCAGTCGTTGGATGTGTGAGTGGGGGAAAAAACATTACGGCGTTGATTTGCGTCCGGGGACCTTATCGGATCAAAATTTTGAAGAAGGCTCTTTCGACGTCATTACCCTTTGGGATGTTCTCGAACACCTTTATCATCCTGAAGACGAACTGAAACGTTGCGCGAAGCTTTTGAAAAAAGATGGCGTACTGGTAGTGAATTATCCCGACTATGGAAGTTATGCTCGCAAAATTTTAAGCGAAAAGTGGCCATTTTTTCTTAATGTCCACTTACTTTACTTCACCAATAAAAGTTTAAAGAAGCTTCTCGCAAAATGTGGATTTGAATTAGTGGAAACCTCTCCCTACTGGCAGACCTTGTCTTTTGGTTATGTCTGCGAGAGAGCGGGGCAGTATCTTCCTTTCTTTAATGGAATCAAAAAAGTCAGCGAAAAAGTGCGTTTGAGCCGTCTCCCATTGAATTATCAGATGGGGCAATCTTTAGCCCTGGCCAGACGGATTTCATGAAGTACGATGCAGTTATTTTTGATATGGACGGAGTGCTTTTAGATTCCACCCCGGCGCACGAGTCTGCGTTTCGAAAAGTAATGGGTCCTTATGGCGTCAAAAACTGGGATTATCCCGAAATCGCGGGAATGCATACCGAAACCGCAATGAGAAAACTTTTCAAAGAAGCCAAATACGAAATTTCCGAAGAAGAACTCAAAGCCTGTATTTTTAAAAAACGAAAACTCGCATTTGAAGAACTCTCAAACTTTACCGTCATCGGAAAAGAAATTTTCGAGGTTCTATCTGCTCTCTCCCAGCGCTACCCACTCGCGCTTGCAAGTTCTGCGAGCTCGAGACTGGTACAATGGTTTGTCGAAAACTCAAAGACTCGAGGTCTTTGGAAAACGATTTTAAGCGGAGAAGATGTGAAGCAGGCGAAACCCGCGCCTGAAATCTATTTAAAAGCAGCTGAAAAACTGGCGATGACCCCGCAAAATTGTGTGGTGATCGAAGACGCTTTATCGGGAATTCAATCTGCCTTAGCCGCGGGCATGGACGTATTTGTGAGACTCGGAACTCTCAGTCAATTGCCTCAAGGAGAACCTAAAGTTCGAAAAGGGTTTTATCAACTTTCGGAACTGCTTCAGATTTTATGAATCCAATTTTCAACTTAAATGAATTGCGTGGGAAAAAACATTCCATTCAAAAGCGGGATTGGACGGCTATTGTTCCAATGGCGGGAATGGGAACGCGCTTAAATTATTCAAAACCGAAAGCGCTTTACCCCATCTTAGGCAGAAGTATTTTAGATTGGCTGTTGACGACTTTAGAAGATTGCTGCGCGAAAACGGTGCTGGTCGTTTCACCGAATGGACTGAAAGAAATCGAATCTGAAGTCGTGCGTTTAAAAAAGCAAAATTTTGTGGACTACGTGGTTCAAACCTATCCGCGCGGGATGGCGGACGCCGTTTTGACGGCCGAGTCGAAGGTCCATACTCCTCATTCCTTGGTCGTTTGGGGAGATCAGGTGACCATCCGTTCGAGCACTTTGATTTTTTGCGAGAGCCTTTTGGAAAAACACAAAGCAAAATTGACTCTCCCTTCTTATCTGAAAAAAAATCCCTATATCTGTTTTGACAGAGACGACGCCGGAAAACTCATCCGAGTTCGACAAAAGCGCGAAGGCGAAATTCACGAAGAAATTGGAGAAAATGATTGCGGCGTGTTCTGCTTTGAGTCAGAATTTCTATTTAACGTCTTAAAAACTGAAAAAAGTCTTGGGAAGAATACGGAAGAATATAATTTATTGCCGCTGCTTCCCAAGTTTAATGACAAAATGAATCAAGTTCTGACTCTTCGTTTGGATTCAGAAGAAGAAACTCTCGGCGTCAATACGTTAGAGGATGCAAAACAGGCCGAAAGAATTTTGAGTGAACGATGAACACGCAAAATAAACTCAATGTCGTTCTTTTTTGTGGAGGCCGGGGAGCCGGGACGATTATCGAGGTTCTCTCCAAGCATCCACAGATTCAGCTGACCTTGCTCGTCAATACTTATGATGACGGCTTATCGACGGGAATGTTACGGCGTTTTATCCCAGGCATGCTCGGGCCTTCCGATGTTCGAAAAAATTGTTCCCGCCTCATTGCCAAAAATGAAAAGGCTTTTTCAAGCCTTCACGAACTGGTTGAGTTTCGCTTCCCTAAAGATATTTCGAACGAAAAGGCGGAGAAAGATCTTCTTAATCTTGAACGCGGTGAAATTCCCGAACTTAAATTCCTACGAGAACACTATTTAAATCTCAGTGTCGAAAGTGCAGGGGAGCTCGGCGATCTATTGAAAAGTTTCTTGGAGTACAAAAAAAGCTCGCGAGGTGTTTTGAACTACGCGGATTGCTCATTAGGAAATCTCGCGTTCGCAGGAGCGTATTTAAAAGATCGAGATTTTAATCGCGCGGTCGAGCGTTTCTCAAAACTTTGTCGAATCGATACGGAAGTCTTAAATATTACCGATGGCAGTAATCGAGTCCTGGTCGGTCTAAAAGAGGATGGCCGTATTCTTGAAGACGAAGCGGCTTTAGTCGGTGAACAAGGCAATAGCCGAGTGAAAGAGATTTTCCTGCTCGAAAACTACTTATCTACGGAAACGCTTTCGCAAATTAAAAAACTCTCGATTGAAGAAAAAGCCGTTGCGTTGCGAACGCTTGAGAAACGGGTCGAAATCAATCCTCGCGCTGAGCAGGCCTTAAAAGATGCGAAACTCATTATCTACGGACCGGGGACTCAACACTCTTCGCTTTTTCCTTCATATCTCACTGAGAAAATCTCGGAATCGATTGCGTCTAATACGGTAGCTGAAAAAGTTTTTGTCGCCAATATCCGCAAAGATTTTGAAATTCAGGGTGAAACGGTGGAGTCATTAACCCAAAAGCTTGTCTACTATGTGAATCGCAAAGGTAGAACCGCTTTTAAATTAAATGATCTCATCACAAAAAGTTTTTTTCAAAAAATTGAAGGTGATTCGGACCAAGTCTATATCACGGCCTCATCTGATTTACTCAAAGACGAGAAAAATGTCGGAATCAATTGGGAGTCAAACCCGGGAGTGCATTTGGGTGGCAAAGTCGTCGATGAGCTTTTATCGATAGCCAACCAAAAAGTTCAGACGAATCTAAAAGCCATGCCCTACATGGTCTCGATCATCGTTCCGGCACTCAACGAAGAGAAAACGGTGAGAAGAGTCTTACATGATCTTGTTCTTCTCAATTTTCAGACTTTGGGCCTCGCAAAAGAAATTATCTTTGTCGATGGGGGCTCGACTGACTTGACTTTGCTCTACGCGAAAAACGAAAGCAATATTCGTGTCTTTGAACTCCCGAGAGGTTCGGGAAGGGGTGACGTTCTTCGCTACGGGATTGAACAAGCGCTTGGCAATATCATCGTCTTTTTTCACGCCGATGGAGAGTACTCTGTTTCGGACCTTCCCAAAGTCGTGATGGCGATTGTTCAGAATGAATTTAAGGTCGTCTTTGGAAGTCGCGCCATCAAGTGCATCGACCTCAATGATCGGATTAAAGAGATTTATCGAGATAATTATTTTGGGTTTATCGTAGGAAAATACGGCGGGATGATTTTAAGTCTGATTTCGCAAGTCCTTTACAATCGTTTCGTTTCGGACCCACTGACAGGGATCAAAGCGTTTGAAGGGCGGCTTTTAACGTCGCTGGCTTTAAAAAGTAGCGGAATGAATCTCGAGACCGAAATTATTGCCAAACTTGCGAAGAAAAAAGTGTTTATTTTGGAACTTCCGGTGGAATACGCCCCGAGAACTAAAAAAGCGGGTAAAAAGTCGACGTTCTGGGATGGAATTCAATCTTTATGGACATTGGTTTCCACACGCTGGAGCCATTCATGAAGAAGCTTTCGATCGTCATCCCTGCGTATAACGAAGAAAAGTACATCGCAAAACTTCTTGAAAGGGTTTTGTCGGTTCCGACAGAGACTTTAGGCTTTAGCAAAGAAGTGATTCTCGTCGACGACGGGTCGAAAGACGCGACTTTTCGAGAGGCGAGTCGGTTTCAGGACGTCCGAACTTTTCAGCAAGTTCCGAATCAAGGAAAAGGCCGTGCGGTTCAAAGAGGAATTGAGGAAGCGACGGGCGATTATGTTTTGGTCCAAGATGCAGATCTCGAATACGATCCCAACGATTATCTTACGATGTTGAGATCTCTCGATTTCAAAAAAAAGTTAGCGGTCTACGGAAGCCGTACGCTGGGCCGTTACCAAAAGCAAAAGACGTTTATTTTACCCGGGAAGCATCCGGAACAAGGTCTTGGCCCTTACGGGGCGGGAGTGGCGCTCTCTTCTTTGACTTTTATGCTTTATGGAAATTGGCTGACCGATACGCTGACAGCCTATAAGATTTATCCGATGGAATTTTTAAGAGGTTTGAAAGTGAAAACGGCGGGATTTGAAACGGATCATGAATTGACCGCAAAGCTTTTAAAACAAGGATATGAAATTCGCGAAGTGCCCATCCAGTATTCTCCGCGTTCGAAAGAAGAAGGAAAAAAAATTAAGATGTCAGATGGTTTTACCGCAGTATGGACGCTTCTGCGTTTTCGGTTTGAAGATTAACCGATGAAAAAAGTGCTTTACCTCAGTTATGACGGAATGACCGATGCTTTGGGCTACTCTCAGGTGTTCGTCTATTTAAAGTCGCTTTCACGAGAATTCAAAATTTTTCTCGTGAGTTTTGAGAAAAAGGATCAGAAGGGAACTGAGAATTTTCAATCTCTGAGGAAGCAGGCCCGAGACTGCGGGATTTTTTGGATCCCTTTGACCTATCATAAAAGTCCGACCATTCCCGCAACCGCTTTCGATATTTTCCAAGGAGTCGTCGTTTCATTTCTACTCGTTCTTTTTAACGGGATTCGTTTGATTCACGCACGTAGCTATGTGGCGATGTTTATGGGATGGTTCGTAAAAATGGTTTTCAGAACGCGACTTCTTTTTGATATGCGCGGATTTTGGGCGGACGAAAGAATTGAAGGTGGGCTGTGGCGAAAAAAATCGAAGATTTATCGTGTCACAAAATGGCTCGAAAAACGTTTTATAAAAGACGCGACGGCAATCGTTTCATTGACCCAAAAAGGAAAAGACGTGGTTTTAAGTTTCCGTAACTCGAATAAAACGGCAGACGAGATCGAAGTGATTCCCACATGTGCGGATCTTGGGAAATTTAAACCTTTGGAAGTTGAGAAGAAGTTTTCGGATCGGTTTGTCGTCGGGTACTCGGGCAGTGTGGGACTTTGGTATGATTTTCCAGCAAGTATCCGAGCGTTTTTGGCTTTTCAAAAATTAAAACCGTCTCCGGCGCCTCTTTTTTTAATTTTAAACCGGGGAGAACACGAAAAGATTAAAAATCACCTTAAAGATTTCGGTATTGAACCGTCAGACTATCTTTTAGTGAGTGCGGATTCGGATGAAATGCCCTACTGGATTAACCAAATGCAGGTGAATGTCTATTTCATTCGTCCGAGTTTTTCAAAGCAAGCGAGTAGTCCCACGAAGTTTGCCGAAGTTTTGGGATGTGGCGTTTCCGTTGTGACCAACCTTGGCGTGGGAGATTCTGACCTTCTTATTGGCGAAAATCGAGTGGGCGTCCTGTCCCCATCGTTTTCGGAGAAGGATATAGATGAGACTGTCAAACTCTGGCTCGATCTCTCTCTCGATCCATTGTTAGCCCAGCGGTGTATCGAGACGGCTCGAAAGTATTTTTCGATAGAACAAGGTGTTCAAAAGTATTCCGCGTTGTATAATAGGGCGCTATGACATCGCTCCGAGTAGTCACCTACAATATTCATCAAGGCATTACGGTTAAAAGACACGGCCACGAGATCAGTCTTTTGAAAAAGGCATTGCTCTCGTTGCAACCCGATGTCGTTTTTTTACAGGAAGTCGCAGGCTCAGAGTACCAAAAAAAATCTAAACTTTGGCCAGAGGAAGTCAGCGGGCAGCTCGAGGCTTTGGCAGATGAGATGTGGCCGCATTCCGCGTTCTTCAAAAATGTTATTTTTTCGAAGCACCACCACGGAAATGCGATTTTATCGAAGTATCCTTTTGTCGAATACAAAAATGAAAATATTACGGTGGGAAAACTAAAAACTCGCGGAGTCGTCCACGGGCGAATCGCGGTGCCTCACGAAGATGGTTTTATTGAAATTCATGTTTTAAATGCGCATTTGGGTTTACTTCAGTTTGAGCGCGAGCTCCAAGTCAATCGTCTGTGCAATTACGTCCACGAAACCGTCTCGCACAAAATTCCTCTAATCATCGCGGGCGATTTCAATGACTGGCGTAAAAAAGTGACGGAGACGTTTTCGAGCAAATTGCATTTGGAAGAAGTTTTTTTAAGTCAGCAAGAAAAATACGCGAAAACATTTCCGAGTAAATTTCCGATTTTGAATTTAGACAGAATTTATTTCAAGAAAATTGAATTTAAATCCGCGACTTGTTTAAAGGGGAAGCCTTGGACGCGTCTTTCGGATCACTTGCCGATCATGGCGGATTTTATCTTGAAGAGCCGTTAAGTGTCTTTAGCCTTTTTTCGCGTGTTTTTTTACTTTTTGATCGAGCTTACTTTCCACTTTGTCGGCGGCTTTTTTTACTCCTCGCGATGCGCCGTGAAGCATTTTTAAGAAGCCGGTTTTGATTTCATTTCCGGCGGTCCCCGATTTTTCTATTGCGGCGAAATTAAGAAGAGAAAAGAAACAGAGATTTAAAAGCAGAAATTTTTTCATGGGATAAAAATAAATTGGATCGCGTTATGATTCAAGAGGGTTGGTTTAACGCGTTGTTTCTAAAGCTGACAGACTGAACACAGAAAGATCTGTAATAACAGGCTATAATAAGTATTAGGCGGAGTATCATTTTTTCTACCTCAATCGGAGAGACTTCGGAAATGAAAAGAAAAGTTTTTGTGACGTCTGTATGGATAGGCTTCACGGTTTTCGCCGTGGTAATTTCGGGCGAAATCCTTCTGCGTTTTAGAAGACACGAACTGACTAATTTCGACAATTACTTTGTTAAATATCATCAATCGAATACTGCAAGCTGCCTTTTTACGTTTGATGAGAACTTAGGTTGGGTATCCGAACCCAATGTAAAAGAGCGGTGGAATGATTACCGAACTCGAGTCTCTACGCTTGATCACGGAATTCGCGCAAACTCCCCCACAAACCCCGTGAAAGAAGGACTGACGCCGTTCTTAGTCGTGGGTGACTCTTTTGCATTCGGGGATCAAGTTTCTAACGAAGAAACCTGGGCTAGTGCGCTCGAGAGCAAAATAGGGGAGCGAGTGATCAATGGGGCCGTGTGCGCTTATGGAATGGATCAAACTTTTCTCCGGGCAAAACAGTTAGTTGAGATTTATAAACCCACTACGTTGCTGTTTGGTTACACCGGGTACGATATCTCGCGAACGGTACAAAAAAACTATCCGGGATATTTTTCAGACGATAAAAAGCCGTATTTTGAAAAAGAAAACGGTGAATTTGTGTTAAAAGGGGTCCCCATCGCCAAATCGCCCGGCGTGCACGAGCTTGAGCTTCCTCTTGTTCACAAGGTGGTGGGACGAAGCACTTTCCTTTCGTTCCTCTTTTCTAAAATGGCTCCTGATTACTGGTGGAGTGTAAAGCTCGCAGACCGCTTACCGTCGAGTACCGAAGAAAACGATGCGGATATTTCTTGTCACATCATGAAGCTACTTTCGGATTTGAGTCGCTCTAAAAATATCCGGACGGTTGTCGTTTCTCAGCCTTTTTTTGAACTAGAGGCAGGGAATATCGATGCGCTAGAGAAGGTCAATCGTTGTGCCCGAGAGAATTCGTTGGAAGTCCTCGATTTAACGCCTTCTTTACTAGAGTTAAAATCCAAAGATCTTCTCGTCTATGACACGTTTTATTTTAGCTATCGAAACTTTGGCGAAAAAGTGGGCCATGGCAATATGACAGCCGCCGGCAATGAATTTGTCGCCGAGCAGATTCGTCAGTATCTCACGAAAAAATGAATCGTCGAATCTCGCAATGAGAGTACGGACATGCTAAAATAAAGCTAGCTTTCTAACCTCCCAAAAAATTATGACAACCCATATTAAAAAAGTAGTTTTCAGTACTCTTTTGACATTTGCGTGTGTCGGTGTGGCACTTCTTTTTCCCGAGTTCGTTCTTCGAATGAAGAACGCGTCGATGAAGAATTACGATATTGAGATGTGGCGTTATGCAAAAGAACTGAAAACTCCAAGTGAGAATCCCTTACTCGGGCATGAACACCTAAAAAATCAGCAAGCGACGCTGCAATCTGTTTTACTCCGGACGAACGAGTGGGGATTAAGGGGAGGACCTGTTTCGCAAACCCCGGCACCGCGGAGAATTCTGGCATTAGGAAGCTCGATTACCTTCGGTTGGGGGGTGAAAGAGGAAGAGACAATGACGTCTTTACTCGAAAATAAATTAAAATCCGCAGGAGAAGAAGTCGAATTTTTAAATGCAGGAATTGGGAATTACAACAGCGCCCGCTATGTCGAACGTTTTCTTACTCGATTAGAAGATCTGCATCCCACTGATATTTTGGTGCACTATTTTCTAAGAGATGCAGAGACACTCGAAGCCGGCGGAGGAAACTGGTTTTTAAAAAATAGCCAAGTCGCGGTTACTTTGTGGATGGCGCTCAACCAAATGAAACAAAAAACCGGCGGTTTGGAAGAACACTATCGTAAAGTGTATGAACCAAACGCACCGGGACGAGTTGAGATGGAAAAAGCTCTCGCGAGACTTGCAAGATATGCTCGGGAGAAAAAGATTAAACTCTATCTGGCAATGACGCCAGATGTTCACGACCTTATAAATTATCCCTTCGCTTCGATTCATGAAGAAATGAAAAAAGTGGCTGAGCGAGAAGGGTATGAGTATGTCGACCTTCTTCCGGCACTTCGAGGCATTCCGAGCTCCGAGATTTGGTCTTTACCCAATGACCCGCATCCAAATGCTTTAGGACATCGTAAAATGGCCGAAGCTTTATTTCCGGTGATGCACAATAACCCGATTGTAAATCGAGCGATTTCTTCCAAGTAACGGCCTATGCTCTTTAGTTCACCTGTTTTCATTCTCTTTTTTCTTCCTTACTTTTTCTTCCATCTTTTTCTGCCCGCGAAATTTCGACTCCTTCTCATTATCGCGGGAAGTTTGATTTTCTACGGTTACTGGAATCCGTTTTATCTCTGGTTGCCGCTCGTTCTGATCTGCATTGCCTATGCGGGCGCGTTGGGAATGCATAGGGCCGTTAGTGAGCCGCAGAAAAAAGCTCGGTTCATTTCGACTTTGATCGTTTTGTTTCTTCCTCTGATATTTTTTAAGTACACAAATTTTTTCTACAATGCTTGGCGATCAGCTTGGTCTATGCCTGAGGAACCTCTTATGAGTGTGACTCTACCCCTAGGCATTTCGTTTATTACGTTTACGCTCGTAGCCTACCTTATCGATGTTAGAAGGCAGAAGTTTCAGGTCGAAAGAAGATGGGATGAGCTTGCGGGTTCAGTGCTGTTTTTTCCTCATTTGATTGCGGGACCCATCGTACGCCCGAGCCAGCTGATTCCTCAGCTCTGTCATCCGCGTCCGGCGATGAACGCGAAGTTTTTAAGAGGGGTTTTTATCTTCTCCTGGGGCCTTGTGAAAAAATTGGTTTTCGCTGACACGGTCGCAGCCGTTGTGAATCCAATATTTAGTCAAACCATTCCTGTCACCGGAACGAATGCAGCTCTTGCGATTTATGGATACGCGGTCCAAATTTATTGTGATTTTAGCGGGTATAGCGATATGGCGTTGGGCCTTGCTTTAGTTTTAGGGATTCGTCTTCCCATTAATTTCGACAGACCTTATTTTTCTAAGTCTCTCGCGGAGTTCTGGCGCAAATGGCATATGACGCTCTCATTTTGGTTGAGGGATTATCTTTATATTCCTCTGGGAGGAAACCGAGGATCGTCTTTTAAGAAGATTCGAAATATTTTAGTGACGATGGCGCTTGGGGGGCTTTGGCATGGAGCGAATTGGACCTTTGTGATCTGGGGAATCATTCACGGAGTGGGAATTGCTTTAAGCCACGCGATTTCTTTTGGAAATTCAAAGTCTAAACTTTCTAAAGCGTTAGGCATTTTCTTTACGTTTCATTTTGTCGCATTGGCCTGGGTTTTTTTTAGAGCAAAAAATTTGACGGTTGCATTGCAATTACTCTGTGCTCCCTTTACAGGAACCTGGTCGGATTTCGCAGATGTTTTGAATCACCAGATATTTGCGATCTCTTTAATCGGACTCTTTTTCTTGATGCATACGTGGGATTCTCAAAGCCGACTTAGGCTACTCGTTTTAAAGCTTCCGAAGCCCGCGATTCTCGCCGCAATTTTTATTTTTTGGGTGTTAAGTATTACGTTAAGCGCCGGAAAGAGTGCCGAATTTATCTATTTTGACTTCTAATAGACGGTTCGAATCCCTTATTTTGTAGCTAATTGCCGCCGTTTGTCCTATCTGTAAGAGAAGTCTATGAGATGGGTCGTTTTTATTATTTTGGCCTTTGTGATTTGGATCACCTTTCCGATCGCGAAAGAAATTTTACCTATGCCGGTCTCCAGGGTCCCCGAGAGAACTGCAACTCCTGTTGCAAATATTGAATCGCAAAAAAATTCCAAAAATTTTAAAAATAATGCGTCTGAGGTTTACGATTATAGTGTCATCGATTCGCACTTCGAATCGAGTCGCCTGGAACTGTCGAAGTGCTTTTTGTTAAACGCGGGAAATCACGAGTTGAGAATGCAATTGTCGATGCAGTGGGAAGGCAGTGGGGCCTTCACGACTTTAGAATTAAAACCCGATCTGGGTTCGGAGGTTCGGCAATGTCTTACAGAAATTATTCGCAAATGGCCTGTCATGAAGCACCCCAGTCTAAAACCATTTTCTTACTCTAGAATTTTGGAGCTCTCAGGAACTTAGGGTGTAGCAATCAGTGGTCGTTGCTACATCTAATTGCAGTTGTTTTCGCTAGAGCGAGATCGATTCGTTAACACATTCTTGAAATGCTTTTTGCTTAACTTTTTTGCGTATGTAAACATTTGCGTGTGGCTTGAGAGGCCAGAGATCTAGAGGAGAGAAAAATATGAAAATCAAATTAATACAAATTTTAATTCTTGCGGCAAGTACAAGCGTGTTTGCTGAAAATTGTTTTGATAATCCTTGGACTTCGAAAGCGGGAGCCAGTGCAATTGCTTCTGTTTGTCCTGCAAATTACCAAGTGAACGGAGTGAACTTCTATCACGCAGTAAACGAAAACCTGACGTGGCAAGAAAGTTTTTCAGTAAGATGTTGTCCGTCTCGAATTCCTACGATTCCGAATACCGATTTTAGCGATGCGATGGCATTGAAGTCTAACTTGGTTACTCGTAAAGCCGCCGCGCAGGGAACAATGATTGCCGGGATTGCTTTTGAGCACCCGGTCCATCAAAACTACACTTATCAAGAAAGTGTCGCGCTTGTTTTAAGAAGATTGCGTCCGCACGGTTTTAAACCGACTTCTTGCTACCAAACTGCAAATTATTCTAAGGGCGGCTTGGTCACGAATGCACTTTGTAATCGTCCTCGTGATTTCGTTGCGGCTGTGACGCTGTCTCACCCGCTGAATCAGAATCTGACGTACCAAGAGTCTGTTTCGCTTGAATGTTGCTCGCCTCAGTAAGCCATTAGAAAGTCCATGTAACGCGGGGTTTCTTTGTTTTGCTCCTCGCGTTCCTAAACTTTATTGCGGTTTGACCCGATTAGAGGGTATAATCAGGTCATGGTATGACCCGATTAATCAGCTTAATCGGGTCACTGACTGACCGGAATAAGGGGCTTAAATGGGTCGACTTTATGTGTGGCAAAGAGACAACTGGCCGAACCTCAAATGGGACGCTTCGACGCTTTTAAGTCTTGTCGGACAGGCGAGAAAAGCACAGGGAAGAGTCATTGCTCAGGCGGATCTGATAGGACTGGAACAGCAAGCCAAACTCATTGTGGAAGAAGCCTTTACGACTTCTGCGATCGAAGGAGAGAAGCTTGATCGCGACAGTATTCGTTCCTCTGTGGCAAAACGGTTAGGGCTTCCCACAGCAGGACTTCCGGAAAGCGAAAGAGCGGTCGACGGTTTGGTCTCGATATTAATCGATGCCACTTCAAAGTATGACAAACCGCTAGACGACAAACGTCTTTTCGGATGGCACGCGGCTTTGTTTCCCACAGGCTATTCTGGATTTCACAAAATCGAGGTGGGAAATTGGAGAAAAGATAAAGAACCGATGCAAGTCATTTCGGGGCCCGAAGGTAAAAAGACCGTTCACTTCGAAGCGCCTCCTTCTAAACAAGTCAAAACCGAAATGAAAGAGTTTTTAAACTGGTGGAATCATTCCTCGGATATCGACGGAGTTTTACGAGCGGGCATCGCGCATTTTTGGTTTGTGACGATTCATCCATTTGAAGATGGCAACGGAAGACTCGCGCGAGCGATTACCGATATGGCGCTCGCTCAAGATGAGAAAACGGGCAGAAGACTTTATAGCTTGTCTTCGCAAATTAATCGCGAGCGAAAAGATTACTACGACATATTAGAGAAGTCTCAAAAGGGAAGCTGCGATATCACCGAATGGCTTACTTGGTATTTAGGTCTTTTTGTTCGAGCAGTCGAGAGTTCCAAAGAGGCGATCAATACTGCAGTCGCTATCGCAAAGTTCTGGAAAGAGCATAGCAAGACGGTCATGAATGAAAGACAACTCAAAGCCGTCAATCGCCTCATTGAAGCCGGATTAGAGGGCTTCGAAGGCGGAATGACGAATCGAAAATATGTCAGCCTAACGAAAGTCAGTCCCGAAACGGCCAAGCGAGATTTAAAAGATTTAGAAGACAAAGGAATTTTCGTGAAGAACGAGGGACGAGGTCGGTCGGTGAGCTACTCAATCAAATGGGATTAACGCGCAACCACCGGGATCGCTCGCTCATCTCGCTTTAAATCCTTATTCTCGAAATCTGGCAAAGTGCGATGAACCCTCCGATTTCTTAAGAATCGGTGGCGACAGTAGGACAGTGACACTTGTTCCTTCGGATAAAACCAATCTCTATAGAGCATTAACAAGGTATCTTTTGGAATAAAATCTGGGATGAGATTTGTGATTCTTCCCTCTGGAATCCGTTTAAATTTTGCTTTAGTTTTGAGTTTTTCCTCTACAAACCCTGCCAAATGTTCTGCAATTAAGACGCTGGGTCTGTCTTTTGAGGGAAAATTAAACATCTGCGAGGCGTAATGATCTAACTTTTCCCGATCACATTTATTTTCCTTCAGCGAATTTTTTAACTCCTCAATCGAAGAAGGAGCATGGAAGTACTGGTCGAGCTCAAACGTAATTGCGGCAGGCAAAGTATTATGGATATAAACCGGAAATAAATTTTTAATGGAAATCACGTTTACTCCACGCACGTAGGCTGCCAATTGAGCTGTGGATAGATAACTAATCATCACATCCACACTCTCTAGCCATTCTGAAAGGTCTTCGTGATTCGAGACCTCGACTCCAAATTTTTTCTCAAGAAAACGGTAGTATTCAATTTTTTCGATGGGGTGAGGTCTTATTTTTACTTTATACCCTTTGAGGTTCTTCACAAGGTCCAAAAGTATCCGAAGCCATGCCGCTTCGAAAGCGACCCACGCTTCTGCGTGGTAAGGCGCTTCAAAAAATAAGCTGGTCTGGCCACCTTCTTCAATATCATGAATAAACTTGATCGGGTTGCCTATCGCTCCCGAAATATGAGTCATCGCCCTCAAACTTGTGGCAATTCCAATGGTAAGCTCTTTCGATTTCCTTGGCGCACGCTTTCTGTACCACGGGTCGGTGATGGGGTGACCGGTTACAGCTAATCCGGCATTTGGGAAAACGGGATGTTTCTTGAGAATATCATAGTCGAACTTTCCCCAGCAGTACCTGAAGTCAATGAACTCAGGGCGTGTGAGAGGACTGATCTCTGCTGCATAACTTAAAATGCCTAGTTCGTTGCCAGTGCAGGACTCCGCTTGCAACAAGATTAACACTGCCTGGCGACTAATCTCTTCTAGCTCCGCGATTTTATAGGAACTGTGTACTACGACTACTTCCGGACGAAAGTGGTTAAATGCGTATTTTAAAACATAGCGGCTGCAAATGCGGACTTTAAAACCGTTTTTCAAAAGTTCTTTCTTAAGCAAATAGATACCTAAATATTCACGCTTAAAAGAATCGACAGCGATCAGAACTTTCCGGTGCATTAACCATTTCCCTTCAAAAGAACCCGAATATACAGGTTCTCCCTAGGAAGTGCAAAGGAGCCAGATTAAATGGAAGTCTGGGAAAGGGGAGCTTTGCCCTAAAGCGCTTCATAAACGTTTTTCATTTCTGTTTGGGGAAGGAGTTGATGGCCTTGTTAGAATAAAAATCGCGGCAAAAATGAGGAACGGTAGACAGAGAAGCTGCAGCCACAATTTATCCGAAAAAAAATATCCGATGGAAGCGCCGCTGATCGCGATCATTCCCGTCGAAATTATTTTTGTACGTTTCGAGAGAATCTGATGTTGTTCCCAATCTCGGATGAGTTTTCCGAAATAGGGGTTTGCCAAAAGTCGCGCGTGGAAAGTCTTAGAAGACTTTGAGAAACAAAAACCTGCTAAAAGAACAAAGGGAGTCGTCGGCATCACGGGAAGAAAAATTCCCACAATGCCAAGGGCGAGAGAGATAAATCCGACAGTTATTAAAAAAACACGTTTTATGCTCATCGCCGTCTTCTTAAGACAAGTTCTTTTTTTAGGGACAATGGGTATAATTCGCTCGTGGCGTACCACGCTGTGGCTGAGATTTGTTTAAGATGTTTTTCGACAAAAACCCGCTGTTTTTTCGAATCAATGCGGTCCAATTCTCTTAATGTCCAGCCGACCCCTTTTTGGACATACACATGAGGATCGTTTAGTAAGTTTTTCACTAAACGGAACGCCTCTGGTGAAGGGTAATACTTCGATCTCAATCTGGCGTAGAAATAGATGCTTACGATCGATTGTCTCCGCAGCCAGGGATTTTTAGAACGGTTCCACTTCTTATAAACCTCAAAAAGTTGCGGCTTTGCTTCCAGGATTTCAGCTAAAACTTGGGAGATTCCGTCGCTGTGAGCCCAGTTATCCACTTGAGAGGTGAGTTTGATAACGTCTTGGGAGCGCTTTAAACGCAATGCCTTTCTTTTTTTTTCACAGAGCCACTGCAGGGCGACACTTTTCACGTCATAGACTGAAGACTCGTTCCAGATAGAAATCCAGATTTTCCACTGTTCTTCTTCGGGAAGAGGGGAAAAGCTATACGACGCTTGGGATGCCTGACGCGAGAGCGGAACGGGAATGCCCCAGTAAACCCATTTGCTTTGCTCATCGGGTTTTCTTTTCGGCAGATTTTGGGCTCCGATATATCGAGCTAAAAGAGCTGCATTTGCCGTCGGACCGTTGCCTAATTTATTTTCGATTTCTAGAACATATTTGCTTTTAGACATGACTTCCAAAGTATCTATCAGTTTTGTCTAAACCGCAAAATTGAATTACTGGCACCTAGTGGGTGCAAATGAGAAGGCTCGCCTTACTAACCTCAGCAATCCAATCGAAAACTTTTCTTTTGAAAGTGTTTGATCTATGCCTACGAAATCACATTCGGAGGCATAGGATGAGAGTCAGTCAGGCAAGTTTTTTTTGGGGCACGATTTTTAGTTTTTATGGGGCCTACTTAGCCGCTCTCCCTGCAATTGATTACAAAACACAGATTCAACCTCTCTTCGACAGTAAATGCGTCGCCTGCCACGCCTGCAACCAATCGCCCTGTCAGTTAAATCTCACAGCATACGAGGGAGTCCTCAGAGGGGCGGCTCAAATTAATCCCTACAAAAAAAGGCCTTTCGCGATCGAGCCGGTAAGACTTTTTGTCGATGCTGAAAATGAAAACGATTGGCGCAAAAAAGGTTTTTGGAGCGTGATTGGGACCAAAGAAAACTCAACGCTTTGGGAAATGCTTCAGGTTAAAACGGCAAATCCTAGAGAACGCATCAAAGAACTTCCAGAGGCCGTTTTAGAACACAGTTCAATGTGTCCAAAACTTGAGTCCAATGCCCGAGCGCTTAAGAAGTTCAGACGCTATTATACGCGCAGTAAACCGAGTCATGGAATGCCCTACGGTTTTCCGGGATTAAATGAAACAGAAATCAACAATGTTCGCAGATGGCTCGATGAAGGCGCAAAAGGGCCGAAACCAGAAGCCTCCCCATCGGAAGCTTGGATCTCCGAAGAAATCAAACAATGGGAAACACTTCTCAACGGCAAAACGTTAAAAGAAAGACTGACCGCACGTTATCTTTACGAACATCTTTTTCTGGCACACCTCTATTTTGCAGACTCTCAACGGAAATTTGCAAAAGGAGCTGAAGGCGAATTTTATCGCCTCGTCCGTTCCTCTCAAAAAGACGGTAAAGTAATTTCAGAATCTACAGCACGCCATCCTTACGATGACTCTGGATTGGGAGAAACATTTTATTATCGATTTCGAAAAGTGGAATCGACTCTAGTGCATAAAACCCACATTCCTTACGCGCTCAATGCTCGAAAGCGTGAGAGAATTCGAGAACTTTTTTACCAGTCACAGTGGGAGCCGAAGGTTCTGCCCAAATATGGGCCAGAGGCAGCCAATCCCTTTACCACCTATGCAGCAATTCCCGCGTGGGCGCGCTATCAGTTTCTATTAGATGATGCCGAGTTTTTTACGAGAAACGATATTCGCGGGCCTGTTTGCAGCGGAAAGTTTGCGGTCAACGTCATTCAGGATCTCGGTTGGCGAATGTACTTAAAACCGACCTCGGATCCGGCGGTCAACGTCCCTGAGTTTTTCACGCACAAAGTGGGCAATCAAACAATGGCCGAACTTCTAAGTCTTCCGGCAGCCTCTCAGATCGGTACTGTCGAAGCGGCGATGGCTCTTTTTGAAAAAACATTTCTTCATTTTCAAACCCAGTATATTGCTGAAAAAGATCCTTTTTATTTCCGTTACAAAAAACAATTAGGAGTTTCTGATCTTTGGGATGGAAACGGAAATTCTCATCACGATCTCCAGCACGGAGAATCAGCGTATCCGGGTGCCGTCCAAACGATTGTGCGAAACTTCGATAGTGCGGATGTGACGACAGGCCTTCATGGCAATCTCCCAAAGACCGCAGAAGTTTTTGATTATCCCATTATGGAGCGCACGTTTTACAATCTAGTGACTGGGTTTGATGTTTACGGCTCGACGATTGACGGCTTAAATACTCGCGCCTACAAAGACTCTCTGCGAATTGAGGCCGAGGATAATTTCCTGAAACTGGCGCCCGAAAAAAGTCGATACGCCATCCGCGATTATTGGTATTCGGCTCATACTCTTTTTGGAAGAGGGGCAATTCATAAACTCATGCGTGACAAACATTCTCTCGTACCTGTCCCGTCTGAATCTCGAGAGACCTTAGATCTGGATGCCTACCGAGGGGTAGACGTCAAAAACGGAGAGGCTTCGTCCGATTCTGTATTGCGAAAAGTAGCCCGGCATTTTCGAACGTTGGGCATCGGTCGTCCCGATCCGATGAATTGCCCTGAGTGCGGTGAAAATAAAATCGCATCCGTCAAAGAGTTTGAAACGGTTGAAAAACTATTTCGAGAGATGAAAAAATCGGGTCCGATGGCACAGCATTTCCCGGAGGTTTCCTTCCTCCGTATGGGTGATGGAAGAGATGAGGATCTCGCCCTTACTCTCCTCGTAAATCGTTTTCGGACGAACACGAAGTTTTTCATCGCCGAAAACATCACCCTCGTTCCGGAGCGAGATAAATTCATGGTGATGAACAATCTCACGGGCAGTTTTCCCAATCTTTATTTTAAGATGACGTTGCGACAAGTCCCGCAATTTATCGAAGAAGTTGAGAAAGTAAAAACGGAAGCGGATTATCTTAAACTTCGATCCCGTTGGGCGGTCTCGCGGGACGATGAGGAAATTTGGAAGTTAACCGACTGGTTCTACGATCAGGCGCAGCGTAGGGACCCTGTTGAAGCGGCTCGGTTTGATCTCTCACGCTACGAGATTTTTTATCGATAAAGTGGTAAGGTGGGGCGAAAAGAAAGAGTCGTCCTATGATGAAGTCTAAAAAATCCAATATTGTCCGTACGTTGATTACGTTATTTCTATTTCTATTTTTGATAGAGATGAGTACGCCACCCGTCGCCGAAGGAAGAGCCGGAGGAGGACGGTCAAGCGGGCGTTCTTCTTTTGGAGGAGGAGGAGGTCGACGTTATTCTGCACCTCCCTCGCAGCAACCCTATCGAAGTGCTCCGGGACCTGACAACCGACCGATGCCCAGTCAGGGCGGCGGATTTATGAGGGGGCTTGCGGGAGGAATCGCAGGTGGATTTTTGGGAAGCATGCTTTTCGGATCGCTCGGCCATGCGGCAGGAATGGGCGGCGGTGGTGGGGGAATTGGATTTTTAGAAATCCTATTAATGGCGGGACTCGCTTTTATGGGATTTCGATGGTGGCAGAGTCGCCACCAAAAAACGCGTCCTCAAAACG
Organism: uncultured Bdellovibrionales bacterium; assembly: GCA_937903155.1. GTDB lineage: Bacteria > Bdellovibrionota > FAC87 > UBA2466 > UBA2466 > CALCZU01. The sequence goes on along the minus strand of CALCZU010000029.1, from coordinate 27,822 downwards.
TCGCGCCGGAAATGCAATCGAATGTTTATTCGGGAAATTTTGCACAACCAAAAATAGTTTCTGAAACTCCAATGATGGATCCGGATGAGGCGTCCGATATCTTTTTTAAAATCCAAGGTGCCTGGACTCGGAGAGATCTCAGTTCAGTAAAGCCACTTTTGGGCGGCGACATGCCAATGGTGTTAAATAACGATCTCGATGCGCTGAAGCGCGAGCAAAAAATTAATCGCCTTGAAAACATCACGGTCCGAGGAACTCAAATAACCGAGCAGTGGCATGAAGGCGATGCAGATTTTGTGACCGCTCGCTTTACAGCAAATCTTCTAGACTACACAGTCGATGAGAAGACTCTTAAAGTGGTTGAAGGCAGCGATACGATGCCGGTGAAATTTGAAGAAGATTGGATTTTTTCAAAATCCAACCGCAATCCTTCGTGGCAACTCGTCGGAATTGAGCAGGTTTGATCTGCGTTATCTGCGGAATCGATTTAAGATTTTGCGGAGGATGCTTCTCGGAGTGAAAGGGGTGAAAGCGTATTCAGTGGCCCAGTCTGTCTTATAAATCCAACGTTCGAACAGGCCAGTTTTTGGGTGGTAAGATCCCTTCTGCCAGGGTTTAATTGCTGTAGCGTAATGGATAATCTTGGGATTATTGAGGGTGCGTTGGTGCTCCGTTTCGCCCAGTGGGCTTTCGCTCTGCTGGAAATGATAAATGAATGGAGTCTGGTTCCACTCAGGTGGCAGTGGGCAAATGGAATTTGCCAAAACGATATTGATTACATCTTGGTCCTTATAACGCAGTATTTGACCGTCCTTCAGTAAAAGCGATCGCAACTTCGCTCCAATTTGGTTCCGTCGCCATTGCTCGAGATCGAACAACATCACCCCGGTATTAAAATAAGGTTGTTCAGGAGAAAGGGAGTATTTCTCATAGCCTTCTATGCCATGCTCGCCTGAGACTTTTCTTCCTAGAAGCCCCTGAACGGCACCTGCCATGTCCCCTTTTAAATCCATCTTCCACAGCTCAGCAAGGTCCCCTAAAACGATCAGGTCGATATCTAAGTAAATCAGACGACGGACCGACGGAGGAACCAAATCCTCACAAAAAAGACGCGGAAAACTGGCGATGGAGTATCTCCCTGGATCGGGCAACTGGTCCAGGTCTGCTTGTTTCATTTCAAGCCATTCAATTCTCGCGCAGGTTTTCATTAACGATTTTTCGATTCGAAGGCGGTTCGAGGAACTTATACCGCAACTACACGCGTAAACTTTTAGACGAAATTCAGAGTTTAGATTTTCCGCCGCAGAACGTATCATTGCGGCCATCGGCATCGAATAATTATCTGTTGCCGCGCAAAACACTGCCACTTCGTTAGAGTTCGACATTCTAAAAGTTTGGCAGAAATTGACAAATAGGCAATGGGATTTTGAAGCCTATTTCGGTCTTCTCTAAACTGGAAGCGAACTGACTACTTGGCAGGGGCCGGGATAATCTGCTTTGGCTTCGAGGGAAGGGGGTCTGGCGCTTCCATCTTCATCGGAACTGATTTTATTTCCGGCTCGGCTTTTGCTTCCGGAAACGTATAATTCTGCATTTCGAATTCTTTTGAGGCTTCTTGCAGAACATAGATTTGGCCATCGGAACCAATCACGAAGAGCACCGTCTGAAAAATATTCGTTTCGGGATTTACTGTTTTTCTGGCTAAGATTTCGATCGATTTGATCCCGTTGGGAAGTTGGCTGCGGAAGAGTTTAAAATCCTTTTTTCCAACTGTGCGTTGATAAATTTTACCATCCGCTGCAATTAACAACATGCTCTCGAGACGGTCAGTCTCGGTTTTGAAAAATATCATCGTCGCTGCTTGAACCGGGCAAACAGAAACAAAAAATAATAGAACTACCAGAAAATATTTAGCCATGGGGGTACCTCAAAGTTGGCGGAACTTAGCATTTTCCCACACTTTCGATCAACAACAAAAAGGACCCAGTCGTAATCACTGAATTTTTCTAACTATTCGATAGATTGGCCGTGATCATGTGATACATCTAAGAGATGCTCAAGCGCATTTCCGACAAGACTGCTACTTTTCAATGGATTGATCTGATCGATCCGGCGGCTGAAGAACTCGAAGAGGTGATCGCCCAGTTCGCTCTTCCAGCGGATCTCGTAAAAACATGTCTCGAACCGTCCCATCTTCCGATGTTTGAGACCTTAGAAGGGGCCCATTTTATTCTGGTGCGGTACGCGGATTTAGAAACGTACAAACTTGTCGAAGCCGATACGATGACGGAACTGACTCGCAAGATCGCGTGTTTTGTGGGACCACATTTCTTGGTAACGGTCCATCGCAAAGAGCCAAAGTTCCTCACAAGCTTGTTTGAAGCGGCTCCCCGAAGAGTGATGAATCATCCGTACCGACTATTAGCCGACATTTTACAGGCAGTCCTTGAATCTTACGAAGCTCCTTTGAGTTTTAACGAAAATAGTTTCGAAGCGTTTGAACTCATGATTATTGAAGGGTCCATAAAACCGGGGATTATCAAAGACCTTTACTTTTTAAAACGCAAAATCTCAATCTACAAACGCATGATCCGAATGACTCTCGATGTGATTTTTAAAATGCACTTACGAGATGCGCCCAAAATGGAGTTGCGCTCGATTCGCGAAGAAGGCGACCGCATGTATTTTTTCAGCAGTGAGCTCGAAGAAGATGTCGCTCACCTTTTAGACACACACTTATCTCTCTCTGCTAACCGCACGAATGACATCGTCCGCGTTCTCACACTCTTCTCGGTATTTTTCATGCCCCTGACTTTTATTGTCGGCGTCTATGGAATGAATTTTAAATTCATTCCAGAACTGGATTGGCGGTGGGGTTACGCCGCTGTGTGGGCGGTAATGATTGTTACCTGTGCCATTCTCTTTGTTTGGTTTCGAAAAAAAGGTTGGCTCAAGTAAAGAGGTTGCCCCGCATATACAGTGATGAGATTTCGTTATTTTTCTCAGCTGCTTTCTGACTCAAAGAAGTGATAGCCGACGGGGACAGATCCGAATCAATTTCCGGTTCTCACTAAAGCAGGACATACCATCCCCCAGGTGCGACTACGGGAAAAAACCAATGATAGAGACTCTGCAAAATCTGAAAGCTCACATAGCCCGAAACTCCAATCAAACACAGAACTAAGATAAGAATCGCACATAGCAAAAGCTTCGAACGAAAATTAACTTCTTTTGGACTGACTAAATGGGACTCGAGTAACCAAAGATTTTTTTGATTCGCTTTCCAAAAAAAATCGAAAATATTTCCGACGCCGGGAATAATATCCACAAAATTCTCCAGAAGAACATTCTTAAAAGAATGGCAGGAGGCGTTCCCATCAAAGCGCTTTGACCGATGATGTAAAGGGAGGCTGCCGAAGTAAAAAAATCTCCCACGACGGGGATTAAACCTAAGAGCCCGTCTAGACCGAATCTCCATCCAAAGGGTCCTCTAAACTCCGAGTCGAGCAGTTGAGTGAGCCTTCGAAGTCGGTACAATTTTTGGATGTCGTTCATCTGATCCAACTTCTAAGCAAAGGATATGCCGGCTTATCTATTTCCATGGCTTGCCGTGAACCTTGAAGTAGCGGAAGATGGCACGTATGAAACGTGCGCTTTTATTAATCAATGGTGGAGCTCGGCAGACGAAAGAATTACGAGAAAAAATCGCTCCGGCATTACGCAATGTTGGGCTCGATTTGATTGAGACGTCCGAGTCAAACCCCGGGCACTTTGCGGAACTGATTAATCGCTTCGCCGACAAAATTGATATGGTTATTACAGCGGGAGGGGATGGCACTTCACTTTGTGCCGCTAAAGCGCTTCTGGGAAAAGCGATTCCATTGGGAGTCATTCCCTTAGGAACGGCGAATAACTTAGCTCGCACTCTCGAGATTCCTTTGACGATTGAGGGCGCGGCGCAAGTTATCGGGCACGGGCATTCCCAGAAAGTGGATGTGGCGCAAGTCAACGGCAACCCTTTTTTAAATGTTTCGGGAATGGGACTTAGCACTCAAGTGAATAAAATTGTCCCCGCAAACCACAAAAAACGTTGGGGTCTCTGGGCATATGTCGCGTACAGTTTTAGTTTCTTGCACCGAACGAAATATTTTAAAGCAAAAGTGGAATGCAATGGAGAAACGCACTCCTTTAAATCCCGCCAAATTACTATCTGCAACGGAAAATTTTATGGTTCTGGTATTTCAATCGCACCTGATGCCTCGGCAAACGATGGTTTGCTCGATCTTTTCAGCGCTCATTTTACAAGTGGGTGGAGAGTTTTTTCACTCATCCCACTTTATCTTCTAAAAAAACACAGCCCCGACAAGGGTCTCCATTTACTGCGCGCTCCCCGTTTTACGATTACAACAGTGCCTCAGATAAATCTCGATACGGATGGAGAAGTGACGTCCCAAACCCCTGCGACATACGAAGTACTAAATGAGCGTCTCACGATTTTTACTCCAAAGCCCTTGGATAAACAGAAATGATTCGACTCCTTCAACTTTCTGATTTGCATTTTGGCCCCCCTTACGTCGAAGCCGCGGGCGATGCGATTTTGGAACATTTGAAAAAACATGCTTTTGAAGCCGTGATCATTACGGGCGACTTGACTCAAAGGGCTCGCCGCAAACAGTTTGTTCAGGCGCGGAGATTTCTGGAACAGTTGTCCCAAAATGGGCGACCACTCCTCGTGATTCCGGGAAATCACGATTTGCCACTCTTTCGAATTTGGGAGAGGATTTTTCAGCCCTATCATTTGTATCAATCGTTGATCTCCGCCGAACGAAACCCTGTTTTGGAGATCCCAGGGCTGACGGTCGTAGGTGTCGATTCGACTCATCCACTTTTACGGATTTCAAATGGTCGCCTTGGGACCCGCAAACTCGAATTTATTAAGAAAATGTTTGAAAAATCACCCGTCGGTAATTTCCGTATCGTTGCACTTCACCATCCGCTCCTTTTCGTTCAAGACTCTAAACTCTTAAGTATTTTTTTAGATTCTAAAGTGGATCTTGTTTTGTCAGGACATGCGCACTCTCGTTTGACCCAGAAAATCTCTGATTCGAAAGGCCGATCGTTATTGCTCGCCCAGTGTGGGACTTCCAGTTCCTCACGAGGTCGGGAAGGCGAGGTGGGTAAGAATTCGATTAACGAAATCGTCATTGATTCTGATTTCGTCGAAGTCAGGCTTCTGGAATTGGCGGCCTCTTTGGATTTTGAGAAAATGCAGGTCGAGAAATACGCGAGGACTCGCTGATGCTGGAAATGATCGTTTCATGGGATCACCAGATAGCAAGCGCGATCTACAGTTTAAGAACTCCAAACCTGACTCTATTTTTTCGAGACTTCACTTCCTTGGGATCGAGCGCCGTAACATTCAGTTTAACTGTCGTTTTGAGTCTTTTGTTGCTCGCAGCAAAAAAATATCGATTGGTTTTGCAACTGACTCTCGCAGTCTGCGGCGGCGGGATTTTTTTTAACGTTCTAAAATCTATTTTTGCTAGGGACCGGCCTGACTTGGTTTATCGACTCATGTCTGTTGATGGATTTTCGTTTCCCAGTGGACATTCTGTAAATGCTGCAACGTTTTGGTTCACCGTAGCGCTGATGGCCTGTTGTCGAATCAAGACTTTAAGGAAAATCGTTTTAGGCGTTGCGACGCTTCTAATCCTGCTAATTGGTTTTTCGCGCATCTACTTAGGGGTTCATTATCCGACGGATGTTTTTGCCGGATTGGTGATGGGAACTGCTTTTGCCTTCGCTTTGCATCTTGCCATAAAACGGGAGCGACCTTCCGCATGATAGACTTCTTTCAAATGTGAAGAAAAAAGCTAATAACGCCAAAGTTTCCGCACCGGAGATTTATTTTTTGCAGGCGAAAGTCTCGCCGAGAGTCCCTACTTTACCGAGGACCTTTCCTCCATCGCCAATGAAAACAACTAACTCAGCGAGCATCGGAAAATCCATGTTTACGAAGATTTTTACTTTGGCAACTTCCCGAGGTTTGATAGTGAGATATTTAATCAGCTTCAGGGCCTGTGCTTTAACGATTTCTCCAGACTCAGGATCTGCGCCATTAGGCCATACTTGAAGTTCAAGTTTTTTCAGCTCGACATCTTTACTTTTTTGACCGTCTTGAGTCAGATTCCAATATCCCGAAAGTTTTCCGTCCTTTTCGCTGATAGATAAAATTCCGTCAGCGTTTTTTACTCCGTTTCGAAGTGTAAATTCACACCGATTTTCAACTTCACCTGCGAAGCTCGCGTAAGAAATTGCAACTCCCAAGAACAGAACGACGAATATTTGTTTCATAAGAACCTCCAAAAACGAGAATTTCTAAATGTCATACTAAACCTGGACTCAAGCCACAAACTTCAAATCAAATAACGAATTCCTTTGTTATCAAACGATGCGTGCACAAAAGTTATAAATTTGTAATTCTGAGAAAAATTTATTTTCCTTCATCCACTCCGATTGCGATACGGTTTGCGTTCATCGTTTTGGAAAGGGTGAGGGAAGGTATATGAAAGTTGTTTTTGCGGCTTTGGTTTTCTTTTCGTCTATCACCGCGTTTTCGATTTCTCCAGAAGAGGTTCTCAGTCAGTCAGAACTGGTTTGCAGTGGAAAATCGTTGTTCATCGCTCTCAATAAATCGACTCAAAAAGTCTGGCATCAGGATTTGGACAAAGAAGAAGGCTGGACGATTGAACCGATAAATTGGAAGCCAAATGCTGATAATTGGAGTGCAAAATTTAAGGCAATTCTTTTAGTGAACGGGCCAGTAGTCACATTCCCTCCTGTGCCGTTAGTCTTTAAAGCGGAAGTTGAGATTAAAGACGACGGAAAAGAAATTTTAATGGATTACCGTTTCGGAACCACCACTCCGAACGTGGAATTTAAGAATCTCCCTTGTCACGCCGTGAAACCTTGATTTTCTAATCGTATCGATAGCGTTTTTTAATTTTTGTCATTCACTCTTAAGCATTATCTTATTTCAATAAAGGAGAAGTGATGAAAACTATTTTTATGTGTTTACTATTATCCGCAACCACGATGGCCAGTTGGCAAAAAGCTACGTACAAAGGTCAAGCGAAGGGCGAGTGCGACGTGAGCGATAACACGCTTGTCCTACTGGCGAGACAAGATGCTTATCGTCAAGCCAATGAATATTTGAAACATCCTCATCCCCCCTTGGGATGGAATGAAAACGTAGTAAAAATTGGGACAAACGCGTGCGAATACAAAGTCGCGAGCGCAACGGGGACGTTTTCCTGGGAGTGGTAGGTTAGCCTTCCCGCGAGGGATAATGGAGTTCATAGGGGCGAGAAACTGTCTCGTGAATGCAATCGAGGAGGCTTCTCAGTTTGTCTTTATTTCGTCCTTCTAAGAGATTCCAGTCTAAGGTCACTGAGACTTGGAGGGCCTTGCTGAAGTCTCTAAAGATCTCGTTTAGGTTTTTATCTACGATCGCGCGATCGATTCCTTTAGCCACTAAATGTTTTAAAACCGTCTCCAACATTTGGTCGCCGCTCGGCGCGTACCAGGTACTGGAAGAGGTATGCCTCTCCCGATTAGGAACGAAATCGAGTCGAACTTTTCCTTTTCCTTCAAACGCGATAGTTTCGATGAAAGCTTGAGTGTCGGTTAGTAAGGATAAAGCAGTCGTTTTCCCGTCCACATCCACATATCGGGCACCGGCGGGCTTTCCGACGCTTTGCCAGAAACCTAATCCCACTTCGATTTTAAATTGAGATAACCCATCGGCCACTGCATTGGCTAACTCTTCAGAATTTTTCAGCTGATAAACCGTAAATCCTCGGTGGTATTGGGTGTAGATGATCGCCTCGGGTATTGCCCCACGGAATCGAGCATCAATTAATTTCCCGATAGAATGGTTAGCCGGCCAAATCGCGCGTGCCAATCCTTGAAAAATAGGATTGTCCAAACAGCCCGCGGAGGCAACGTTTGCCCATACAAAAGCACCTAGTAAAAACATTTTCATCGTGACACCTCAAGGCGATGGCTATCTGAGGTAAATAAAAATCACAAGCCCTAAAGTAGGACTAAAAGAGCGCACGACGAAAATTTATTTAGACGTTCTCGGACTCGCTTTCGCTGGAACTTTCCGATCCCAGGCACAATTCTCGTCTCCGACCTTACAAACACTGCTAGAGGTTACGGACGGTACCACGGCCCCGCGCACGGGTGGGATCGGAGTGGGGGAACTAAAATTACATTTTGAATCTCCTGCCTTACATGGCGTTGGCGAAGAAATCGGAGTCGGTACAAGTGGAATACTTGTGCGCGGTAAGGGAGACTCAATGGGATTCGTCGATGGGATTGTGGTCGTCGTCGTCGGGACGGCAACACATTTTCTTTCAAGAGGACTATAGATTCCGAGCTTACACTGAGGGAGCGAACATTTTCCATCGATGGCCTGGTCCCAAAGGCAATCTGCGCAATATCCGCGTTCATCGCAAATGGCGCATTCGGCGCTACATTCTAAACACTTCGTTTGTTGAGCGTCGGTTCCTTTGGCGCAATGCACGCACATTTGTTCCGATTTCGAATAGACAAATCCTGAAGCGCATCGAGTACATTTTGAGATGGCTGGTTCTGGAATCTGCGTTGTTTCACAAGTCACGCAGTTTTCATCAGCGCAAGGGAGAGGATTTTTCACTTCGGCTTTTGCGAAAGATAAGAGCACCATTAAAAAAGAGATTATTTTCATGTGATGCTTATCGGCCGATTCTCCCGGGAACTCAATATCAAACAGTTAAAAAAACGACGCGTTAAGTCTCGAAAAAGGGTACAGAAAAACATTAAACTGATTCACTTTGTCTTCAGAGGAGGTTAGTTTTATCCCATGCAACGTCTCTCTCTCCTGATGATATGGGTTTGTTTTTCTTCTTTCTCTTTTGCCATCGTGAACATAACCCTCGAGCAAGGGCCGGCGTGGCAGGGTAAAAACGAGTTTAATATTTCCGGCTCTGACGGAACTCGGGTGGATCTCGCGCAAACAGAGAAGGGGCCGAACTACAGTGTGAGACTCGAAGGGCGCTGGCAAGCGACTCCTCACCACGCCTTTAAACTTTTGTTCGCGCCTTACTCTTCCACAACCTCGTTTTATGCTGTTTCAAATTTTAAATTTTTGGATCATACCTTTTCTGGCAATCAGATTTTAAACGCAAACTACAAGTTTAACTCCTATCGTTTGAGCTATCTGTATACCTTCAATCCCGAAAGTCGTTTTCGTTACACATTGGGAGTTACCGCTAAAGTGAGGGATGCGCAGATCCGAATCTCGGATGGGATTACAGTAAAAGAAAGTCCCAACTTAGGTTTTGTTCCTTTGCTTCATTTTGAGTTGGACTGGCAAATTGATGATAAACTGACTCTTTCAATGATTGCCGATGCATTGGCCGCACCTCAGGGAAGGGCAGAGGATGTTCTTTTAAAAGCAGTCTACAACCTTAATGAAAAATGGAGGATCTACGGCGGTTACCGCACGTTGGAGGGCGGCGCCGATAATGATCGCGTCTATACGTTCGCGTGGATTCATTATGCTGTTTTAGGAATAGAGTCCGACTTTAATTGGTTTTAATAAAGATTTTCAACAACTGAGCGGACATTTGTTAAGACGTATCAACGATATGTTTTGCAATGCGTTGACCCCTTCTTTACGGTTCAAAAAAGAGTTCATGGCATAAAAATGTGCCTGTAAATGAAGGGGAGTTGAATGAAAAAATTCGTTTTTTCATGTGTCGTATCGTTGGCTTTCATCTCGGTCGCAAAAGCGGATAGCCGAAAAACGATGGAGGAATACTGGAAAGAAGTGGGTTGGAAGTTTAGCGACCAGCTAGAACCGGCTCTCAATGAAAAAGCGTGTTACGACAGCGAAAAAGATTTTCTCCAGTGTAACTACGCGATGAATGCCATGCTGTCTCAGTCAAAACTGGGAATCACCCTAGTGCCTTCTGAGCGGGTAACGACTGAAAAAGGATTTGGAAAAACGGAACTCACCTTTGGCCCGCTCTCTTTGGTCGGTATTAAGAAACTGGCTTCCGACTCTCTGTCCGAAATTTACGAATTCAATAAAAAAGAACGCGCACTGAGCCTTAAAGGCTGGTCGGATCTCTATGCCGACAAAAAGGCCGTTAGAGTCCCGTACGAAGACATCATTAAGTGGGTCACACAGCAAAAGTTCTTCACGGATAACGAGTCGGCAGTGACTGCAGCAGGAGTGAATTCCATTCTTGCAATGTCGAACGATCCCCACACGCGAGTCACTCCCACAGCACTTCTCGAAGAAGATAGCAAGGAAGACAACTTTGTTGGAATCGGAGCGAACTTAAAAGCGGTTTCAAAAGAGGGGAAGAAAATTTTTGTGGTGGCTTCTCCGATTGAAGGGGGGCCTGCCATCACAGCCGGAATCAAAGCGGGCGATATTATTACCGCGGTCGACGGAAAGAAAGCAGAAGATATCGAACTTGGCGACCTTGTGGATCAAATCCGCGGCGAAAAAGGAACAACGGTCAAGATCACCGTCATTCGTCAAGGGGTGCGCAAAGAGTTTTCTATCGTGCGCGCCGAGATCCGCGTCGAAAATTCTGTGGGCGAAATCGTTGCCGAATCGAATCCGACGCTTGGGTACGTTAAATTTCGCAGTTTCATGAAACCTACTGGTTGTGAAGATCTCGGGAAAAAAATTAGCGAAGTTGAAAAGAAGGGCGCTAAGGCAATCATTTTTGATTTGAGAGGAAATGGCGGAGGACTTCTCGATCAAGCCGTTTGTATCGGAAATCTTTTTTTGGAAAAGCTTAAGACGGTCGTGTTGATAAAATCGCTCGTTCGATTGCCGGATGAAGATCTCAAAACGAAAAAAGACGCCCTGACAAAGTTGCCGATGGTCACTTTAATCAATTCAAATTCGGCAAGCGCTTCCGAGTTAGTCTCCGGAGCGTTACAAGACTACAAACGCAGTTACATTATGGGCGACCGTTCTTTCGGCAAAGGAACAGTGCAAACCGTCGTCCGAAAGGGAAAGTTTACGATTCTAAAAACAATCGCGCGCTTTCATTTACCAAGTGGCAGAACGAATCAGATTGAAGGAGTCATTCCCGATATTGCGGTGCCTGTAGTCCCAAATCCGACTAAAGATGATCAGGTGGCCTATCGCGAAGAAGATGAATACCAAGCACTTCCCGCCTTAGGAAAACCCTGGAAACAACCGCGTCCTAACGCCGTTGCTGCTTTGACAAAATGTATGGGAGATTCAGGACGCGCCGCTAAGACCTATGAAAAAAATCTCAGCAACGCGATTCCTCCTGATTACCAGCTCCTCTCTGCCGTCGATGCAGCGACTTGCTTAGCGAATAATCCGAACGAGGTTCAAGAAGAAGCACCCATGGAAATGAGTTATGATCTTCCTTTGCCTCCTCGTGGCTCAACGATCGAAAAAAATATCTTTAAAAATTTAAAAGAGATTTTTTAAAGTTCTTTGATTCCAATATCCGACCGATTCGGGACAAAGCACCTGCGGCTCGAGCGAGCCGCAGGTGCTCAATAAAATTCTGACTACATTTTTGACAATTCATCCTCGTCTTCTGCGGGAAAGTCCTTAAGCAAAGCATATCGAGGAGTTAGCGAGAAGGTGTGGGGGGATATCATTCATCACTTTTGAGCACTCATTCAGTTTCGGCCTTTGAACCAGAAGCAAAATCACTGGATCGGCTCACTTCGCAAATCATCGAACTCGACAAGACTCAGACCCTCACCCCATCTCAAGTGTTGAGTGTTCGAGAAGCCTATAAGGCGAAGAGTGCGCTGGATGGAAGCTTTCCCGAAATCCAAAATGTGATCGACGCTATTAAAGCCGAGCGAAAAAAGTAAGCGTCTATGGAACTTTGAAAATTGCCACCAATGAGTTGCGGCTCCCTCGAGCCGCACATTGCGTCGAAAACCATTGCGAACATTTTGTTACTTTGTTAAGACCTCGGCCATGGCGCGACGAGAGACTCACTTACGTTTGAGCGATGAGTTCAGACTCTATCTATTGGAAGAGTACGAAGCTTCGTGCCGTCGCAATTCGAAGTATTCGCTGAGGGCTTACGCCGGAAGACTTAATCTCGATTCTTCGACCCTTTCAAAAATTTTAACGGGTAAGCGGATTATTACGCGCCCCATGTTCGAAAAAATCTCTCACAGAATAGGACTGGGACCCAAGGAGAAACTCCGCTTTGAATCCGATGCTCCGATTGCTTACAATCGGCTTTCTTTGGACTCTTTTAGCGTCGTGAGTGATTGGTACCATTTTGCAATTCTTGAACTCACTCGAACTAAAACGTTTAACCCCAACGCAAAGTGGATAGGTAAAGAACTCGGTATCACTCCAAATCTCGCGCAGTCAGCGATTGAGCGTTTGGTGCGTCTTAAAATGCTTGTCATTCATTCGGACGGTAGTTTTGAAGATATCGCGGGAGATAGCACGACCTCCGAACCGCCTGAAAAATCGGTCGCTCATCGCAAGTTGCAGACTCAACTACTTGAAAAAGCGATTGAAGCAGTGAATACCCTTCCATTTTCGATGCGGGACCAATCTGCAATGACGGTCGCTATCCATCCGAAGCGACTTCGCGAAGTAAAATCACGGATCGATACCTTTCGAAGGGATTTAACAGCCTTCCTCGAAAGAGACAGTGAACGCGAGCGAGTCTATAACCTGCTCATTTCTTTTTTTCCTTTAACTCAAATTTCTAGACAGGAGATCCAAGCCTATGAAAACTAAACTCATTCACCTTACTTTGACCTTTTTCTTAATCTCGACGGCAGGCTTTGCCGGCAAAGAATCAAAAGGCGGAAGCGACTTAAAAGACCGGTTTCGACGAATTGGTGCCTTTTTGGTCAGTCACTTAGAAAACGAACAAGTGCGTTTAGCGGCTCGCCTAAAAGATTTTGAAAACTTTAAGAAAACAGTTCCTGAAGTTCCCATCAAAATTGTTGAGAAATTTCCTGCAGAGTTTGGTGAAATCGCAAAAGAACTTCTCGTAGGAATGACCGTGGACGATGCCTCGAGTCCTGTGGGTAAAACAATTCTTCTTCATCACGATCGATTTAAATCGGCTCTCGAACAGTTTGATCAAGGGAAAACGACGACAATCACGATTGTCGGAGACGTCAAACTCACGAAGGAAATTACCGAGGAAAACGCAGCCAAGCATCTCATTCAGAAATCTTTTTTAAGTTTTTGCTTCCACGAGTACCTTCTTGCGTCCAAAGAAGACGACACACATACGAAACTTTCATCTTTGCTTTCTGCTACCCGAGAGAATTTGGAAAGATGGTCAAAGGAAGAATCTCTCGAAAATAAAATCATTACCGCTCACTTACCCGTTTTCAACGGTCCTCTCGTGATGCGTACGAAGGATGAGGGACAAGATGATAGAAAAGCACTCAAGCTTTTCTTGGAAGAATACAATGCCACAGGGAAAGTGATCCAAGAGCAAGCGATTAAAAAATTGCAAGAACAGATCTCCAAAAAGGCCAAGATTTTAAAGACCTCACTAGTCCCTTCGCTTCCTGAAAAATCGACGATTAGTTTTTACAATTGGTTAAGATTCAACGGAGGCGACTCTTCTGAACAGATTCCCCTAGCGGTTTCGTATCACTCCTCTCCTTCAGTGAAATTTTATCTCGAAACCGATAAAAAAATTAAGTATGTCTCTGACAGTTTCGGTTTAACTCCAATTGAGGGTGAAGGTTCTTCCTATCGGGAGTACCACGACCAGGGAGCCTTGCTATTCGATAAAGTCTCCGGCTTAGAAGCTTATCAAAAGGCTCTCCTTTCTTTTCAGAAAGATTTGCCGGCAAAGGAAAAAGAATACGAAGAATTAGCCTCGGCACTCTTCGGCGACCGATTTGTGTCTTTATTACGTGAGCCGGAGACTATAAGTGCCCGTCGTACGAACAAGCAAAGAACATCTTATCGAGACCAAACATACATCCAATACGTCTTTGAAGGTTTAGATGTCGTAGAAGTATTTTATCGTTCTAAACCCTATGCGATTATTTTGGAGTAGGTGGGCCCCTGCTCGTTTAAGGAATGGCGGGACGTCGCATGCTTTGAAGAATGGATTCCACGGCATCTACGTCGATGTCGTTGTGCTCGAGATCGAGAGAAACAAGCGCGGGGAGAGACCATTGACGTAAGTGGCCAATCGCCTGTGGATTGAGTCCTGAGTTTCTTAAGATAAGCACACGGAGCTTGCTGAGCTTCCATTGAGTGAGTGGCTCAATGGCCGCCGCATCGAGGAAGTTGTCTCCTAAATCAAGAGATGTCAGGTGAGGAAGGGACCACCGCGTGAGCGAAGTCATCGCGTTACCGTCGGGCCAATTCCCTCCTAAACGGAGGGAGGTGAGCTTAGGGAGTTTCCACGCACTTAAATGCTGAATCAAAATAAGAAATTGACACGCCGCATAGCGCTGTTATTTATCATGCGTCACGGGCAGAGGAGAACGGGTAAGAAATGAATTGGCTAGGACATGTGGTAGTCGGTGCACTGACAGTGATGCCGGCGATGGATTGTAGAGAGGGGCTAAAGCATTTTTCTTTGCCACCTGCAAATCCCATTGTTCGCAGGTTAGTGATGCCTCCACGGAATTACCGAAGTCGTTATCCGTCTCTCGGCCTCTCTCCGAACGGGGAAACACCCGAGGCCCGTCTTCAAAGGGCGCACCACCTTTTCGAAGAATTTTTTGGACCCACGTCTTTCGATGCCGATCAAAAAGAGGCGATTTTAAAAACGCATGCGATTCCCATGCCTTTTGATCGCACTCAAAGACTGAAGATGATGAAGGCGCTTCGCGAAAAAATAAGAATCTTGCACGGAGCCCGCGAAGACGGCAGCCTCCTTTTTACCGAAGCACAAAGGCGGGTTTTGATTGCAAACAATGTCTGCGGAATGAGTGGGTACGATGCTTTTTTGAATGAGATTGGTTCTAACCCCAAGGAAGATGGCATTCGGTTGCTTTATGCGGATTATATCGAAGAGATGGGAGAGTACGACCGCGCCGAATTTATCCGAATTCAAATTGCATTGTCTCGTGAAACCTTTCCCAGAGATCAAAAAAAACTAGAAGCGCGTGAAAAGGTTTTGAGTCAACGTCACGGAAAAAAATGGCTCGAAGAGGAACTGGGACAGAGTGGGATTCCCGCGAGCTTATTCCCGCAAGGCGCAGATCATTTTAAATTTCGTCGAGGTTTCCTGAGCGAAGTGTCTGTGATTCCCGAATTCTTTGAGCAAAACGGCGCCGACTTATTTAGCAAGATTAAGACCCTAGACACCTTGAGTTTCGGATGGCTGAACGATGGGGGCTATAACCGGATCCTCAATGCCATCAACGAAAATCCTATTTTCAATCGTATTGCGTCCTTAGAGATTTCAAGCTGTACCAATTTAGAACCCGATGCGATACGCCGTATCGCTTCAACGAGAAACCTTTCCAATCTGATTCGCCTTAAACTTCATGATGTGAATGTCGGCGTGCGCGGAATGGAAGCCCTTGGCGGTCCTAATCTCGCAAAACTGACAGAGCTTACCGTTTCGTCGAGTCAGATAAACGATGACGGCATAGTCGCTTTTTCGAAGACTCCCCATTTGAATAAGTTGAGAAAGTTGGACCTGGCTTCTAATTCCATCAGTGAAGTAGGGGCGATAGCCCTTGCGAAAGCGGATTTTCCTAAATTGAGTGATTTGAATTTGAATCTCAATCAGATTTCTTCTTCAGGCGCAATTGCACTTGCAGGGTCGCAAAGGTTAAAAGCACTGACACGGCTCAGTCTCAACGGCAATAAAATAGACGATGATGGAATTCACGCGCTTTCAAATTCGCCGACGCTCGCAAAACTGTCGCATCTTTATTTAAATACGAATACGTTTTCTCGAGAAGGTGTTCGATCGCTTGCGAACTCCTCCTATCTTCGAAATTTAGAATTATTAAGCCTATCTGGAGTACAAATGCCTCCCGAGGCAATGGTTGCATTAGCAGCCTCTCCAATACTTTCTACCGTTAAAGATCTCAACCTAAGTTTTAACTGGACGGGTGTGAGAGGCGCTGAAGCGTTGGCGGCATCTCCCCATCTCGGAAATATTGAAGTGTTTGCTTTTGGATATAATGCGATGGAAGACGAAGGTGCAATGGCCCTCGCAAAATCGAAAACTTTGAGCCCGATAGAGGTCATTTTAGATAGTAATTCTATCGGAGACTTAGGGGCGCGCGCACTGGCAGACAGTCCCTTTCTTCATCGTGCGGAAAATCTTTCAATTATCATAAATCTTTTTAGATGGAGAGCCGCACGTTATTTTGTGCGTGCGAGAAACCTCCAGCAGCTGCAAGTTCTTAAGCTCTCTTCTGCAAGAGAAAACTTTGATTACCTATACGGTCAGAGCTTAGAACAAGAAGTCAGAGATCGCGCGCGTGCCCGAAATCCGAATTGACGATTTGATGAGAATATCTTTCAGTGCCGCTTCTATCGATAACTTGCACTTTTAATACATTTTACGGCTCGCCTTTTAGGCACCCACATCGTTCAGGATATCTTCGACTCCGTTGATAGGACGCTAAATTTATCCCGCAGGCGAGATGGCATAAGATTTTTTAGCATCTCCATTGATTGTCCGAGAACGGATTGCTCCTCAATGATCGGTTTTAATTTATTGAAAACCTCTCCCATGCTGACCGCTTCTTCCTCAGTAAAAAGCTTTTTGGCCGCCGAAAAAACTTTTGTTTGTTCTTCTTGGATGTGATGCGAGAGAGCTTCTTTTAATTTTTTACCACCTTCTGTCCAATTCACCTTGATGGCACCTGTGACTTGTAGCGAGCGCAGAAGCGCTTCGGCCTTCATGTGTTCTCCGTAAGAGTGAGCTACAACTTCCGAAGCTGTAGAGATGTCTCGAATCGAGTTGTAAAGTACCGCTTCTTCTGCTCGAGAATGAGGAATTAATTCGCTGGCGATTTTATTTATCAGCTTTTCACTCTCTTTCAAATCATCAGTCGCGACCAAACTGTCCAATAATCCCAACACTGTTTGATGATCTTGTTCCAAAATTTCATAGATATTCATGTTTTTTTCCTCGTATACACGTTTGAGAGATGTATTAGCAAACTCCCGGCCAATGTGCCCTTTTTTAGGCAGCCTCATCTGCAAGCGACGAACAGGTTCCCCTCAACTTTGAATTCAAACGTCGCGGGTGCTTCAATTCGATATTTTCAGTCGGAAGTTTGTAGGAAAGCTCATCGGAGGAAGTAGATAGGTATCTACAACCGAAACTATTTAATCACGCTTGCAGGCGGAGTGTAGACATCAAACCACGAGGTAATATTAGAAAGTGTATGACTCTGACGTGACCCACCATCCTTCACCTGGCCTCCAATTTTTACCAGCAGCCCAATCTCAGTCTTTTTATCCGTGCTTGTTAAAGTTAGCAGGAACTCATCACTCAGTAATTGATAACTATTGCTATATGTGATTTTCGACAGAACAAAGATTTTGTTTTTCGAAAGAATTCGCACGTTGTTCGAAGAAACAGGTGTTTTATTAAAGCTCATTTCTACAAAGCTATTGTAAGTGCGAGGACCTTGGAAGTCGGTAAGGCACTCTCCCATGAGGCACTTCTTATACGCTTTTGCATTAAAAGAGACGTCCCTATTCAGGACAAGATATGTATCTTCAGGAAGATCAAAAAGCGTCCTAGTGGCAGATGCGGATTCGTAACCCTCTGGAAGATTAGGAATTGTCACCGGAGAGGTGCTTGCAGGCGCTTGAAACGGTGAACAGTAGCGAGCTAAGACGCCTTCAGATCCACAAACTCTGGCGCAGCTTCGATTCTCAGACGGGGTAGAGGCTTGAAACTTTCCCTCATACCGAACGACACATTCCGTCCCTTCAAGTTCGCAAGTGCACGGACCAGCAAACGCATTCAATGTCAGAAAAAAAACCAAAAAAACGACAACAAAATTTTGAATCATTTGAACTCCTTGAAATCAAGCGATAGCACAAAAATTTACCGCGTCTAGTAATAAAAATAAATTAAATGAGCCCATTTGAGTTGATATCGATTTGTGCGAGCCTTCTCTTTTCTCATATCGACTCATTTATCTAATTCACTGTTTGAAAATATCTTCGAATTTTTAGATTTATTCGAAAGAGCGAAAGTCTGGAGTTGGCTTTCGCACAACTTACTCTTGAAAGGACAAAAAATGAAAAATCTCGCTCGCCTCGTATCTTTAGTGTTGTTCACCTTGGTCTTATCCACATCTGATCTAAAGGCGGTAGAACGGCAACATGAAAATGTTGCAGGGTCGGCTTGTTCGGAATGTTACAGTCGATGTAGCCGAGACGCCTGTTATGTTTGCTACCGTGTGTTTTGGAATGGCAGCGAAGGAGCAGAAAAGTGCACCGAGTCCTCAGGGTACTCGGGGTGTAATGCCATGAGACAGTCGGACCCGGCTTGTACTGGTTCACAATCTCAACAAACGCTTTATTTCATAGAATAGAAATTCGACGACGTTGCGGCGGGGTGAGCTTAGTACTTATCCTTTGTAAAAAGGCAGGCGAAGCCCACCCTCTACTTCGGATCGCCTATTTTTTCTCGAATTTCTCTTACTTTGGGGAGTTTCAAAAATGATTTAAATTCG
Source organism: uncultured Bdellovibrionales bacterium (assembly GCA_937903155.1). GTDB lineage: Bacteria > Bdellovibrionota > FAC87 > UBA2466 > UBA2466 > CALCZU01. The sequence goes on along the minus strand of CALCZU010000029.1, from coordinate 9,084 downwards.
CCGAGTACGGCGTCTTCAATGACGACTTTTTGAAATTCGTGAGGCAGGTGTTCTAATACTTCAGAGCCAAAAGCGGGATTAAGAAGAACCAAATCAGATATCAGATCTATCTTTAAATCGACGTCGGTTGTGGTTTTAAAAGTGCTTGTCCATTCCTGTGCGAATTGTTCTAAAAATTGCTTTCTCGACTTAATCGGGGTCAACCACTTTGCGTAATTTGAACTGTCTAAAGGCAGACTGCTTTTGAGTAAAAATTCCATTTCTGAAAGACGCGAAGCCGTTTCTGGATTCGAAACCGTCATTTTCTTTTCTGAAAAAACTTCTAAAAGAACGAGTCGCATCGCCTGCCAGTCGCGGAGTGGGGTTGTCTCTTTCGCTAGAAAAGCTTCTCCTTTGGGATTTTTCAAAGCGAGTCGACTTCCGTAGGTTCCGGACAAGGGAGGAACACTCGGCCCTGAAGAAAACCCGTAATCGATAAAATGCGCGAAAGGACTTCCATCCTGCCTCTGAGCGAGGAGAATATTTTTTGCCTGCACATCTCCATGGATGATGCGCTTTTCGTGGAGCGCCTGCATAGCGGCCACAATAGACCGTGCAACCGCATACCGCGCATTCAAACTTTTCCCCGAATCGAGGTGAGCAAGATCTTCAGAAAATAACTGCGGCGATTCCAGGATTTCGAAAAGTGTGTAAGCCGGCTCCGTCGGATGCTGAGGGTCTCTGGGAATCACTTCTGTCACGAGATACTTCGTGTCTCCGGATTTGATCAGATGCGTTGTTTCGGGGGAGATTCGACTTAAAAGAGTATGTTCTCGCTCAATGTAAATCAGCGCTCGATCTAAATACTCCGCTTTTTTAGGTTTTGTCATTTTGATGATGACAGGAATTCTTCCACCTTTGTTATTTGCTGCAAATCCACGCCAAACTTGGGAGTAGGTTCCTCTTCCTAAGTAAGTAAAATCTTGATTATCCCGAGGGCTGTCAAAAACAATTCCCCTTCGAACCAATTCATCGGGAGTGGGGCCCTTCCTTACCCATGAAGCGATGAGCGTGCCACACGAGACTTGTCCCACGCCTTCCCAATTTGCAGAGAAGGCCAGGCTTTGTAAAACTAAGAGAACGATGACGACGAATAAACGCATTTTATTACTTTAACATATTTGTCAAATTGGACTGCTTCCTCCCTCAGGCATTGATGCACATCGAGCTAGTGACAAACTTTGGCACGGGCGATGCCTTGTGCCCAACTGTGAAGTCTGGTATAGGAGGGCCACCGTGCCGACCTGGATTTTCTCATTACTATCGTTCTTGACTCTCGCGTGCAGTATTTCTGGGCAAGCGGCCGGTAAGCCACGTCTTCACCTCACTATTAGCACAGAAACAAACAACCGGTATGGTGGGGCATTGCAAATTAACGTCGGAGAAGTACCACAAGACGAACTGGGTCGAGTCCTCGATGATTTTCAGAATTCGGAGGGAGTCTCCGTGCTTACAGATCCCTCTCAGCCGGTTCGACTCATTATCGTTGTGCCAAAAGGGGCTTCCGAAGCTAAAGTTCGTGAGTTCGTGAGCCAAGTGAGCGGTGAAATGCATGCTCGTTATTCGCAACTCAAACTTGATGTTCAGAAATCTCTAGTCGATTTGGATGGCGACGCCCGTGCGCTCGACGAAGCTCAAGATCTTTTGGAGTCAACGCGAATCCAGGTGAGATCTCCGACGGAAGCGACGGTGGCTCTCGAGAAGATCATTGAGCAAGGAATCCAGGAGGGGCGAAGAAATAATGAACTTTTGCGCCGAAGCTGGTCGCTGCGTCGATGGATAAATTCTCCCATCCGCGCTCTCAACGAATCGCATCCGGCAAATTCATTAATTGTTGCGAACGTCGTTGCTCTTACAAAATTCGGAACCGCCGGCACGATCATGGTGAGCAAATATGGGCTCAGTTTATCGAGTGCACTCCTCGGGATAGCCTCAGGATCCGTTTCCGCGGCATTCGGTTACAACGCTAAGGCCTATTCAAATTTTTGCACGAGTCACGAAATTCCGTTTTGGAGAACGAATCCCTTGATCGGTTGGTACAACCGCACGGGCTGGTTTAAATCCGCGACGATTAATTCGTTTCGATCGATAGGTTTGGCCTATCTCTTTCGCGAACTTGCGGTTTTGACGGGACAAACGATTAAGGGCGTCCCCGTCGATAGTCCGAACTCTCTTTCTTTTTTCGCTCAAGGCATTGGATTGGCGCTGCCAGAAGTGGCGCTCGATGGTTTGATGGATGACGGGGCCCGTGGGCTCGAGCTTAAGAAGATTATTAATCACCAGACTCGCTCGTATATCCAGTGGGTAGTCGGAATCATGGATACGATGATGCACGGGTTCTTCCGCACGGGGCTGGTGGAATCGGCATATGTCATGATGGGGATTAGCAGTGCGGCGAAGCTTACCTTATACTTCGCTGGCAAATATGCTTCTCCCAAGCCCCATGAGTTTTTAGTTATTCATGAAGAGGTTAGCGATACTCCGAGACGGGCTAACTCGGTTTCGTCAAAACTGCATCCTCTAATACAACAGATGAGAGATATCTTTCTGTATGCCCCCAATCGGGTTGTAGATCTTCTAAAAGCGATTCGCGATCGGCTGTCGGGTCGGTACACGAAATCGGATCGCGATTTTCTGGTTTGGCACCACAGCACCGACGAGGCGTGGAATCTCGATTTAACAGAAGCAGATCTTGCGCGACTCCGATCGGATCGTTCTCTCACGCGGTCGCAATTTGAGAAGACGCTAAATTTAAAAGACTCAGACCAGAGCCTTCGTGACAGACTTTGGAATCTTCGCGAAGAATTACGCGAGGCGGGGGCACCTTCGGAAGTGACCGCAGAGGGCAACCGCCGTTTTACCCGCAAACTTTGCTCGGAAGTTTTCAAGGCTACAGCCGTATCCAAACCATGAGCAGACAAAGTAATGAAAAAGGGGGGCCTTTCAGGAAAGAAAACGATGTGGTTTTTCAGAAAATTTTGGTGGGTTTGCTTACTGGTCAGTGTTTGCGCTTTTTCTGAACCGCCGGACGAAATTTTTCATCCTGAAGGAGTGCGGGCTCTAAAAATTCTTTATCAGATGTATCCTCAATTAATGGGTCCTCTGGGAGCTGCTTCGGACGAAGAGATAATCCATTTTTTAAAAACGACCAAGCCGAGTCAACATCCAATCCTCAAAGAAAATCGATATCGGTGGAGTGCGCCAAATCAGGCCGGCACACAGGTTCGGTGGCAACGTGCGGAAGAATCAAATGACTCAGAGTTCTTTAGAGCGCATTTGCTTTCTCAATACCTTCTGCTGAACGATTTGGGAATGGTAAGGTTTGGTGACCTTAGAGGAGATCTCAAACTTCTTTCTGAGCTCTCTGAAAAAAGACGAAAGGCTGATGAGGTCGAAACGTTCAATGACGCTCCCAATCCAAAAGCTTACGGAGAGATCTATCGAAATGCGATGTATGCGCTCGCGCCGTTGATTTACAAAAAGGATGAGAAAGCCAGAAAGACAAATTTACTCTCAGTCTATTCCGAAATTATTGATGTCACGGAGCCGTCGTCCCTGTTAATGCTTCCGGAACTCTACGATGACGAATACATCCGAAAGTTTCAAAGACTTTCGCCCGGAGCGATTCTGAACAGAGATTTCGTGCAGAAATTGTCAGCGTTTCGACGTGTTTCGTTCAAACTCCGAGAAATTCCCGCCTTTGCATTGAACTTAAAAAATTTAAATTTTGTTCCTTCGGATTCCATTCCGCCTCCCGAGTTTCATTCGTTGAACGGGGTAAACGTTTTCGAACTGGAAAGAGGGAAATCTCGATTTCCAGTGGTTGTTGTGCATGTGAGACAAGGGGGTAAGACGTTACCTTTAGTTTTTATCGGGAATTCTAAGGAAACAAATTTCCCAAATCCGGATTCTTCCACCTCCGCGCGTCTTGAAACGCAAGACATTCAAGCGGCTTTAGTGGCAATTGCTGAGCAGCTAGGCGTTCAGGAATTGATCTTATCTGACAGATCGCAATCAATTTTCCCAATCGATCAAATCCCGTCCGAGGTGCGAACTGTAAAAATTCAAGATTTTCCAAAAGGTTGGCTGAGTACCGAATTTTTAGCGGCGTCGGGACAGCACGGATTTCACGCGGATGAAATCAGTTCAGGACAACTGGTTTCGAAGTCGCTTTTGAGAGGCTATCTCCCGCCGAATTTAACCTTTAAGGCCGCTAACCCACGGGCCGCCACGCAAAGGTTTTTCTTTGAGAATCCTAAAATTGACATTGGCGCCGTGGTTTTTAGTCGGCTTTCCTCTCCTCAAGTACTGACCCAAAAACGTGAAGAAATGGAAGCCTCGATTCTCCACGCGCTTCGTATTCCCGTTGAAGATAGGAATAAGGCCGAAGCCTTGGGGCTTTATTTGGAGGAAAGGGAAGTGGCTAACCCAGAGCTTGCGGGTCGCTTTAGCGCGGAGGAAATTCTTGCATTAGCTCAATACATTCGTTTTAAATTTCCTCTAAAACGACAGGCGTTGATTGCCGCTTACCGACTGAAATATCCAGGACTGCAAGAGTTTAATCGACAGATCGCAGCCGAACCAGATTCACATGTGAGATACCACACATACCTTCACAAGATAATGGATGTGATGAAAAATGTACCCGACTCGCCTGAGAAGGAATTGCTTCTGGAGAGTCTCCTGGAGGGAAGCGGTTATCAAAATCAGGAACGTTTTGACGATGTCGAGTTTTGGAAAAGTCTTTTCGCAAACTATTCAGAAACTTCGTCCAACGGGAGATTTCGCCGAGGTGTCTGGGATACCTTTCTTGTCTCGCGTATTCCGGGAACCAATAAAATGGTGCTACTCCGAGATCTTATGGTTAACTCGACCCCCTCATACCTCGGAGCACTCAATCTCACCGATGAAGAGTTTAACAGTGCGCTCGAATTGCTAGATTTCAAGCTTTCGCAAAGGTTAAAAGTGAAAGGAATTCAGCATATTCTTTTAGGAAGATTAGTCGGTGAAAGGTGGCCGCCTGCAAATAAAATAAAACTTGTAAAAATGTTAATTAGACACTTAGAGGACTTTTCGTACGATAGGGAGGTTCATAGACTTAAGACGGGACTTTTGCTCGATCAAATTCTAAGTAACTTGGCTTGGGTTTCGCCAGAGGATTTTACGATTTTGCTTTCGAAACTGGACGATGCCGAGCGAATTCAAAAATTTATCAGCGAAATGTCCAGGGTCCATAAAGGTTCTCTCAATGAGTATCTTATCGCCATGACTCCAAAGCTGAATTCATGGACCCAGGGAAGTTACAGCGATCGAAAAAAACGACAGTGGGCCCTTCGAAGTATTTTTCAACGTTTCAACGGCGAAAACTGGCAGCCCATAGAGACCTACCTGGCGCTAAATCTCTCCGAACGAGAACACCGAAATGCCGCCGCGACTTTAGCTGAAGCAAATCTCAGCAGTCGTGTTTTTGATAATTTTATAAATTACTTGAATGAACACCCTGAACTTTATGAATCGGCAAAGACAAAATCAAATTTTGTCACTGAATACATTCTAAATCGAGTAACAGCTGTGGGTGAGAACTTTGCACAGTTAATGCAACTAAAGATGACACCCGAACAGGCTGAGAGGTTGGTAAAACGCTACTTACTTGGAAGCCAGCCGAATGCGACGAAGTTCGAGAACGTTTTGAATACTCTATTTTCAATGAATGATGGAACGTCGGAGACGGGCGGAAAGCGAAAGGCCGTTCTTGAAACATTTGTTACGGATGTTTCTGTGATTTATCCTGAGGTAGCTCTGCGTCTTCTCACCCAAAAACTTTCCTTCTCTGAACTTAAGTTTATCATGCAATCGCGCGCTCGGATTTCTCGGCCGTCTACCCGTGCAGAACTTCTTGCGATGACCGAGTATATTTCCTCATTGAATCACGACGCCTTCGAAGATCGTGAGAAATTCGCGCTGGTTCAAGCAAACTTTTTTAGCACAGGGCCTACACAATCAACATCGAAGGATGGTATTGATTACTTCCAAAATGAACTTCTCTCTAAAATTAAAGATTCAAATTTTCGTAAAGCGTTGGAACAGAGTCGGAATTCAATGGTTTGGCAGCGTCGCAAGGAAAATTGTAATCACTTGTTTCGTTGGTTGAGTAATCCCACTAACGCCTTTCTTGTTGGCGGGTGGGGTGGCATCGGTACGTTTGCGGCGTACACAGTTAAGACGGTTTGGGAAGGTTCAAGAATAGAGAACCGAAGAAACGAGTTCAAGGTCATTTCTGATCTGAGGCGATCGAAAGCTTTTTATTATCTTAATGAGAAATCGCTCGGAAAATTATACGATTTCTATCCTGGTAGGAATCTTTCTGAAGACGAGGCGAGATTCCCTGATGGCGTAGCGAAGTATCTCGAAGAGAAGAATCAGTGGGGCCTCACGCGCTTAGAGACGTTGAAAAAAAGAATGCTGCTTTTAGAACGAGTGCAAGAAGTGAAGTTTGTCCATGGAAATTTTGAGAGGAACGCTTGGTTCGAACGGATTAACGAGGAAGACCCTCAAAAACTCGAACCTGAAATCGCGATTCTTGAAAAAACTGCGGAATAAGAAGGCAATTGTGAAGATAAACAAATAATTTAAGTAAGTATCTGAAATCCCTTGCCCCTCAGACGTGGACGTTGGAGTAGGTTCCATTTCTTGTTAAAATAGATTGAGAATCAATCACTTAATACCGTTGTACGTATGTGGTCGTATGAGAAGTCTGACGTTCATTTCAGTTCTTTATTCTTTCGCTTTTTTTCTTCCTGTGCACGCTTTTGCGGAAGTTCAAACGACTCTCAATTTAACCGCCCCCGACGTTGAGCCGGGCGTATCCGATACGTTTTCTTCAACGCAAACAAGTGGCGCTGCCGCGACGAATAGCGGAACGCTTTTGCATTCTTATGCGGGCGTGATGAAATTTGTCCAGAGTGCGGGGACCGGAAGATTTTCAAGCCTCAATGGAGCCACTCGGTACGGAATCGCCTTTGATACGTTTCAGATTTTTCAAAGTTTTCTCACTTCAAATTATTTCACCGTTGCCTCTTCGGGCTCAGCTTGCCCCAGTGCCGCAACCTACAACTGGACGATGGTCCGTTTAAGAACTCCCGATGCCACCGGAGTTTCGATGAATGCAACGGACTCGGCACTCACTGTTGGAGGAACTATCGATTATGATCCGGGAGCTTCTCCGATTGTTACAGGGGTTAATTATTTTAATTTAAGTGGACCGACTTTAACCGCAAGTCCCACTTATTCGTTTGCGGGATTTTCAGGGGCTTCTTGTTCGAGTGGTAAAGTTAAGCTTCAAAAAAGCGGAAGTTCTTGGCTCGATACTTATCAAACGGTTTACTTCGGAGCGAATAGTTTTGCGATGATTTCGGCGGTAGGAAATCCTGAAGTCACTATCGGTGTTCCTCAGCAGACCCTCTCAGGCGGCTCAATGACTTCGTTAAGTGATTATGTTTTTACGGGTCTCTATACAAAATTTACAAGCCGCTCGGCTCAAGATCAAAAAAACATTTATCTCTACCCGGATAGTAGCGGAACGACTTTCACTCTTCGAAACGCCGATAGCTTAACCAATCCGACTTCTTATTCAAGCGTGGGAACGTTAACGTGTACAAGTCTGAATAGCCCGACGACGGGATTTTGCTCGGGCACGATTGCTCTAGACGGCGTCACCGGAACCGGAAATGCCGTGTGTTCGATTTACACAAACTCAACTGAAAACTTAATGATGTGTAATGCTCAGTATCCAGAAGATAAACGTCTTCCCATTTCGATTATCGCAAAAACGGTGAAGACTGCAGTCGTACAAGTGGCACTCAGTGCACCTGTTGTCGCCGTTACCAATCCCAATGACACAACAAATGTCACTGCAACGATTACCAATTTAAGTAGCCGTTATGTTCCCACACTTGGCAATCCTTCCGCTGGGGGATTACAACTGGCAGCGCCCTGGTCGAATACGAACGCGTTTGGAGGGGGAAACGGAACTTGCGGAACGACTCTCAAAGCGTATAGCTCCTGCACTTTAGATATTACATATAACCCGAGCTCAATTGGGACCAATACGAGAACTTTTAGAGCGGCTTATGATAATGGAAGTACGACCGTTAATGCGACAGCAAATCTTGTAGGAACGGCCTCACTCTCATCTATTGCAATCACTCCGACCGGCGGCAATCGAGCGGCGGGAGCGACCTCTCAACTGACCTGTACTGCAACTTATAGCGATGCCTCGACTCAAGATGTGACAAGCGCTTGTACGTGGGCTTCGGATAATACGGCTGTGGTAACGGTTAGCAGCACGGGACTTGCGACGTGGGTGGCTGCGGGCAGTGCGAATCTCTCAGCCACTTTAGGAAGCGCTTCGGACTCAGAAGCAGAAGTGGTTATCGCGACTCCGATTTTAACAACCGTTTCGGATAAGAATTTCCCTTCAAACTATTTAGAACAAGGAGCGACCTACACGAAAGATTTTAATAATATTTCTGGCGGAAGCCCTGGAGATGATACCGGAACGACTTACGCTTGTACGTTTGACAAAGTGATCGACGGCGCGGTCGCTGCCGGAACCGCTTGCACCAGTCTTCCGGGCACGGCGAGTTTTAATACGAGTACGGGAGAACTCAGCTGGACTCCCGATGCGTCGGGCTCGGGTGCGTATGAATTAAAAGTCGTCGGAACAAATCTCGCCGCTGCCACCGGCAGTCGTATCTGGGTTATCGACGTTCGGCCGGCTTATGTTCTTACAAATCTTCGTGGGAATTGGGACGCGCAGTTTGCGGATTTAACAAAACCTTATTCAAGCGCCAACACGACTTGGCAAGACCTGACATCCAATAACTACGATGGCACTCAGAGTAGCTCGAGCCATGTCAGTTGGACCGGAAGCGGGATTTACTCCGCTCCTTATTGCAGTTCATTCGATGGACAAGGTTATGTTGATTTTGGAAGTGGTCCGCTCGCTTCTCAAACGAAGATGATGTTTACGGCTTGGGTGAAATC
>CALCZU010000028.1 GCA_937903155.1 uncultured Bdellovibrionales bacterium | reverse complement strand
CCCACCCTGTTGGGCGCTATTCTCCTACTACCTATTTATCTTTTCAACAGAGCAAGATTGCTTCGTCGCTTCGCTCCTCGCAACGACGGGTCGGACGATACACATGATCGAAACTACGAATGGCGCGACTTACTTACACTCAGGACGCGTAGGCAGCGACCCTTTCGGAACGATTTCGCAGATTTTGTGATTGCGGATGACCATGTCGCAGGAATTGATGTGCCATGGGTTGAAGCAGAGAGAATCGATTTTCGCAGCGTAACCTTCAAAGTCGATGGTAGTGTCGAACGCACCGACGCGTCCGGGTCCCCAGCCTTCAATTAACGAAGACGAAGCTCCAACATAGAATGAGTGTAAAACGGTTTTCTTCTCAGCAGGTCCTTGTTTGGGACACGCACCGCTTGCGCTGATTTCTACCCAGTATGCCCATGCGTAATTCCAACTCGGAGGCGAGATGCCATCGAAGTTTTTAAATAACTGAAGACAATGGAGCTTCGGATTGAAACCGGCCGAATACTTATTCATTTTTTCGTTAAATGCGTCGGTGAATTCGACGTTTCGGACATAGGATTTTTTGCGCGCTTCAACAGCAGGATTTGGAACCGATTGCTTGTCTCCAAAGACGTCGGCTTTTGCGCCGAACCCCAACCCAATGAATAAAAGAAGACCCCATTTCAGACTTTGCATTTTCCAACCTCCCCACCGAATCAATGTGTCCACTTAAAGCAAATAAACGAATCAAGTCAAACCACCCAAGACACCTTCGATAGCATTGCTTATCAAAAGTTAACTCGTCGTTTAATCGTCTATTTCGACAATAGATTTCATGCATTTTGATGAAATCTATTCATTTTTCGAATTGCCTAAGCTCGAATAATTTTAGGATTAAGGAGAAGGTGTTCCATGTTGCTGAATCATAATATCCGTCCTCTCAAATGCTTCTTAAAAAAAGAATATCTGTACAATCTGGAAGCCCATCACGGCGAGTTAGAAGAGTGTCATCTTTTTGCAGTCTCAAGTATTAAGGGGCGAGCCCTGGGGTTTCACGCGTTTCTTTCGACGGGCGCCGTTTTTTATCGACTGCCACTCAGCGCATTTGTCTGGAAAAAAGATGCGCTCCCCGTTGAATTAGATCTCCTCCAAACGTGGGATCAACTGGGCTACCACATTGCCGTCATCGAGTATGATTTTCTAAAAGAACTCAATGGAAAAGTTTATCTTAAAAATGGAACTTGGGAGAAATGCGAATACTTATTCACCGTGGACTTCTGTCATCCGGATCCCGGTTATCTCAACACGACGTTTGTCGAGTCACCCTCGGATCACAAATGCCAGCACTTGGTGAAACTCAATAACGGTCATTACGGCGCTTTTCCAAACAATAAAATTATCTGGGAAGAAATCGCATTTACAACAAAGAAAGTCGTGGGGCGTCCCGACTACAAAATTAATAACCACAAGTTCCACGCGGAAAATGGGGATTATTTTACTTCAGACGACAATCGGTATTTCTATGACATGGTTAAAAAGGACACCCCGCTCATATAAATGGGCGTTGCTGATTATCTTTCTTTGTTACATGGGTGCCCTTGGCATCGCGCTACTTGCAGAAACGCAGAAGTTGTGGGTTTACACTCTTGTCGCATGGATTGTGATTGCAGGATTGCAAAACCATTTGCAGATTCTACAACATGAGGGAGCTCATCGGCATTTGCATTCCAACAGAAAGAAGAATGACGCACTCGCGGACCTCTTCTGTTCTCTTCCGTTCTTAGGAAGTTTGAGGCAATACCGCTATTTCCACATGCAGCATCACAAACACCTGCTAAACCCAGCCCAAGATCCCGAGATCGAATTTTACCGAGAGCAAGGTTACGAATTTAAACCCCGGTCGATAGCAACCCACATCAAATCCGCCCTGCTCGATTTAACTGGGGTTCACTATCTCCAATTTTTTGTGTCTTTTCAAAAGTACTTAGCGACCGAAGGAAATCGAAATTCGAATTTAATTCTTTCAAACACCGAGAAACTGAGAGCGCGTTGCGTTTACTCTATTCTGATTTTGGGACTGATTTTAACTCGAGGAAAACTGTTTTGGTACTGGGGGATTCCTCAAATGACGTTTCTATTTTTCTTTTTAAAACTTCAAGGCTATGCGGAACATCTCGCGCGAACCGACAAAGTTGAGACTTGCACGCTCTCTCACAAAGTAAATCTTTTCGAAAAGTTTTTCATATGGCCGCTCAACTCGAATCGTCATCTCGAGCACCACTTATTTCCTGCCAAACACTGGTATGAGCTGAACTCTCAAAAATGAATTTTCTTGCTTCACTTGGGTGAAGGAATACAATATTGCAAACGTGGATTTCTTCAAACCGAATGGAGAATTGAAATGACTTGCTCTCTCAAAAAAATTCTAGCGTCTTTTGTTCTTTCTTCTTATCTCGCAACTCAAGCAGGCGCAGCTCTGCAAACAAATGAGCCGAAACTTCTGCCGGTACCAATTATTTTCCAAGCAACGGATTACAGTTGCGGCGCAGCAGCGCTACTCGGTCTTTTAATGTACTGGAAAGCCTGGGATGCCGGCGAAAGCACTCTTTACGGCGAACTCGAGACCACTCCCACTCATGGAACCAAGCCCGGAAAAATCCTCGACTTCATGGTCAAAAGGAATTTCAAAGCGGAACTCAGACTGAACACAACACTCGAATCTGTTTTTCAAGCGGTGGATAACAAAGAACCCGTCATCGTCGCGCTCCAAGCATGGGCCGATACTCCTCCCCCCACTTACGAAAACGTCTGGGACCATGGTCACTACGCGGTGGTTATCGGATATGACGCCACCAATATTTATTTCATGGATCCGTCGGCAGGAAAAAGTTACGGAAAGCTGACTCAAGCAGAATTCTTAGTACGTTGGCATGACGAAGATGAAATCGAAGGCAAACAAACCAAAGCCCAACACATCGCGATTTTCGCAAAAGGCGAAAAGACGATCCCCGCATTCCCAGATGCGTTTGAAGAAATTAAGTAAGGAAAAAATTGCGACAAGAGCTTTGGCTAACGCACCCTCGCAATGACAGAATTAATCTATTCGTTTTTTGATCTGCCATCCGATTCCTAGAACGGAGGCGATAGATAGAAAAATCAGTTCTGCGGAACTGGCCGTTTTTGCTTTGGTAACGTCACCTGCAAAAACCGACGGGCCCAGCAACGCACCGATGAATAAAGCGTGTAATCTGAAGTCGAGTTTGGACATTTTTCCTCCTCACTTAGAAACGCGTAAAAGGGAAGAAAAGAGGCTCAAGCCGCATCGCATTAAACATGGACTTCCCCGCCGTTTTCGCCTAGTTTGTGCCTACTCATGAGTCGATTAGGATTTAAATTAGAGGCCGAGGCATCGGGTTCGCGCGCACGAGCGACGACGTTTCAGACGCTCCATTCAAAAGTCGAAACCCCGATTTTTATGCCGGTGGGAACTCAAGCGACCGTCCGCGGACATTCGCCGGATTCCCTCGAAGCCTTAGGTTTTAAAATCCTTCTCGCAAATACTTACCACCTGATGCTACGGCCGGGCGCCGAAGTTTTTCGAAAAATGGGCGGCATTCAAAAGTTTATGAACTGGAAAGGGTCTGTCTTAACAGACTCCGGCGGCTTTCAGATTTTTTCGCTTCCCAATGATCGCGTGATGACCGAAGAAGGTGCGCTTTTCAAAAGCTACACCACTCAACAAAAAGTTTTACTCACTCCCGAACTCAGTATTGAAACGCAAAAAGCGATTGGCAGCGACATCATGATGGTCCTCGACCAATGTGTTCCCTCCACCGTCGAGTTTGCGGAAGCCGAAAAAGCCATGCACTTGACCCACCGATGGGCGCAGCGAAGTTACGAAGCACGCGGTGATTCTCCACAGTCTTTATTCGGAATTATTCAAGGAGCTTGTTTCCCGGCCCTTCGAAAAATCAGCGCGGATTTTTTAACTCAACTTCCCTTCGACGGCTTTGCCATCGGCGGACTTGCAGTCGGTGAAGGAAAAAATCTGCGAGATGAAATGACGGAAGTGACAACCGATCTCATGCCTCGTCATCTCCCTCGATACTTAATGGGAGTGGGAACGCCTTCCGATCTCCTCGAAGCCGTCCACCGTGGCGTCGACATGTTTGATTGCATTATGCCGACGGCAATGGGGCAACAGGGAGTCGCATTCACCTCCCGCGGAAGACTCGATACGCGAAGAGGCGCCTATAAGTTCGCCGATATCTCGCTCGATCCCGAATGCAAATGCCCAACTTGCACCGAATACTCGTTGAGTTATCTTCACCATTTAGTTCGGACTAAAGAGACTCTGGGAAAGTACCTTCTCTCATCTCATAATCTTTATTTCTACGCACAACTGATGCGCGAAATGCGGCAGAGTATTTTCGAGGATAAGTTTTTAAGTCTCTATCACCAAAAGAAAGAAAACTTTGCTATTGGAGATACTGATTTTCCCATTACGCGCCCAAAAGTAAAAAAGAAAAAAACCGTGATCCGCGAATTGGGAGATTATAAACTTCACGAAACTTCTCCCGGCCAATTTACGATTTGCCATATCCCTTCGCGAGAAGTCATGCACCCCGTGGCCGATCCGATGGAAGAAGCGCGCACTCTTTACGTCGGCCAATCCCGTCTTCAAGAAAAACTGAAAGACACAACTGAAGCCGAACTCGTGATTTGGGATGTCGGACTGGGAAGCGCTATGAACGCGATGGCGGCCATCAACGCCTACGAAGAAGCGTGCATTGAGCAAGAAAAACCACTCCGACCCGTCCGCATCGTCAGCTTTGAAAATGATCTTAACTCTCTGAAGTTAGCTTTAAAGCACCCGCAGTCGTTTAAACACTTAAGGCACTCAGGGCCCGCGACCGTCGTTGAAAAACATCACTGGAATTCAAAACTCGGCCCCTTGTTATGGGATCTTCTCGAAGGCGATTTCTTAGACAATCTTTGGAAAGCTCCGACTCCCGATATTATCTTTTTTGATCCATTTTCGCTCAATACCAACAGCACCGTCTGGACACTCGAGTGTTTTAAAAAGATTTTTGAAATCTGCGGTCATCATCCGGCGGAACTTTTCACCTATTCGGGATCGACTGCCGTCCGCGCAATGCTTTTAGGCGCCGGATTTTTTGTCGCCAAGGGTCCACCGAGCGGCAACCGTAAAGAAACAACGATTGCGTTGACGCCCGCGGCCGCGCTTTTAAATGAATCCCATATTCAACTGACACAAAACTGGCTTCAGCAGTGGGAAAGAAGCAGCGCTAAGTTCCCGCAAACCCTCGAAGTAACCGAACATCCGGAGTTTGAAAGCCGGATCCGCTCACACCCTCAATTTAGTTGTCTATAGAATGCGATACGAGTAAATCAATTGTAAACATGAGTGAATTTGAATCCTTACTAACCCGAGAAGTCGCCAAACGACGGACGTTTGCAATTATTTCGCATCCCGATGCCGGTAAAACCACGTTTACCGAAAAGCTCCTTCTCTATGGAGGCGCGATTCACTTAGCGGGTGCAGTCAAAGCCAAAGGCGCTCAGAGAAGTACGACGTCCGACTGGATGGAAATCGAAAAGCAAAGAGGAATCTCGATTAGTACGAGCGTCTTGCGATTCGAATACGACGGCGTTCAAGTCAATTTGCTAGATACTCCGGGCCATAAAGACTTTTCCGAAGACACTTACCGAACACTGGTCGCAGTGGATGCGGCCGTGATGCTCATCGACGCTGCCAAAGGGGTTGAGCCTCAAACTCGCAAACTTTTTGAAGTCTGCCGCATGCGAGGTCTTCCGATTTTTACGTTTATTAATAAACTAGACCGACCGAGCCGAGATCCTTTGGATTTAATCGAAGAACTCGAGAAGGTTCTAGGAATTCGTTCGTGTCCGATTAGTTGGCCTATCGGAATGGGACCCGACTTTAAAGGCGTCTACGATCGACAAAAAGATTCGCTTCTCCTTTTTCAATCGTCTGACAAAGCACATGCTTCGAAGCAATCTAAATCGATTCAGTTTAAAGGGATGAATGATCCGGCTCTCGCTTCTTACCTCTCGCCAACTGAGGGCGCGAGACTCCAAGAGGAATTAAAAACGCAGCTTGAGCTTTTAGAAGTCGCAGGCGATCCTTGGGATGAAGGAAAAGTTTTAAACGGCCAATTGACTCCGGTATTTTTCGGAAGCGCGATGAATAATTTCGGAGTGCAGCATTTTTTAGAGAACTTCTTAAAAGTGGCGCCGCCTCCCCAGCCGCGAGAAACCGCAAACGGATACGTCGAGCCCACACTGAAAGAATTTTCGGGTTTGTTTTTTAAGATCCAAGCCAATATGGATCCCCAGCACCGAGATCGCGTCGCATTTTTGCGCGTCTGTTCTGGAAAATTCACCCGCGGAATGACCGTCAATCATTCGCGAGTCAGCAAAGAATTTAAGCTGACAAGGCCTCTACATTTCTTCGCCCAAGAGAGAGAAATTGTCGAAGAAGCTTGGCCCGGCGACATCGTCGGTCTGGTTGACACGACCGGAGAGTTCCGAATTGGCGATACGCTTTACGAGGGTGACCCTATCGAATACGCGGGCGTGCCGAGATTTTCGCCTGAGTTTTTTGCAAGTGCAGTTTTGAATGATCCTCTAAAGCGCAAACAGTTGAAAAAAGGACTCGACCAATTGACTGAAGAAGGGGTTGTTCAGATCTTTTTCCAAGAAGGCCGAGGAGAAGGCCAACCGATTTTAGGAGTGGTGGGCGCTCTGCAATTTGAAGTTTTGCAGCATCGAATTAAATCTGAATATAGCGTCGACATGAAACTCGACCGAATGCCTTTCATCCGCGCTCGCTGGATCACACCCAAAGACGCGACCGTCGATTTTCCAAAACGATTAAAAGTCCTCGAAGGCACCAGTGACGTCCGACGCGTCGTCGACCGCGATGGACAACCCGTCGCCCTTTTCGGAACCGACTGGAGCACCCGCTACGTCCAAGAAACCTTCAAAGACTTAAACTTCCTAGCCACCGCACCACCCGTCCGGAAATAATAGAGAAGAATACCCCGTCATAGCAGAAACGTCGTCATTCCGCGTCCGGCGTAGCGGAGCGAAGACGGGCTCGCAATGACAGATCAAGCCCTAACAAACTCTTTCAAGACATCCGTTTGAATCGCGACTTCGCTGACTTTCCGATACGCAGACGCCTTTGGCCAAAAGATCTGATTCTTCTTCCCCGAAAGTTCCTTACTCCCGGTGAAAACATGGAGCGCATCCAGTCCATTTTTTTCCAAAAACAAATTCAGAATCTGACTTCCGCCTTCGACATACAGACTTTGAATAGGTTTCCCAAAAATCTGCGACGCTTCCTCCGTCACCACCCACTTCTTTAAACTCTCCACAAGATGAGAACCCTCTAAAGCAATCAAGTGCACGTGTTTCGGAAGATTTTTCGGAGGCTTTTGATTTTTGTCAGTAAACAAGATAGTCGTTTGCTCCGAAGAAAAACTCGTCGCCAAAAGTTCAGGCGTGATTTCCGAAATTCTTCCTCGAAGATCCAAAATCATTCGCATCGGCTGTCGGAACACCGGAGACCGACAATCGCGCGCCGACAACTTGGGTTTGTCCCACAAAACCGTTCGAGCCCCAACGACAACGGCATCGTACTTTTGTCTCAACCAATGCCCATACGCTCGACTGAGAGGTCCGGTAATCCATTGGGAGTTGCCTGCGTCGTCCGCCAATAGACCCTGCGAGGTCTGCGCCCATTTGCCCACCCACACCGGACGCTTCGTAGACTGCGACGTCAAAAACGGAAAATGCCAGAGCTTGGCTTCATTTTGTAAAATACCGACCGTGACTTCGATTTTCTGCTCTTTCAATTTCAAAATCCCCTGCCCTTGTACTTTGGGATTCGGATCTTCCGTCGCGATCACCACTCGAGAAATATTTTTCTGAATCAGAAGATCGACGCAGGGAGGTTGGTTTCCAAAATGCGAACAGGGCTCGAGCGTCACATACGCCGTGCATCCTTTGAGATCCGTGCCCGGAGGAAGCTGATCACACGCCATTTTCTCAGCGTGCTGCATTTTATAACTCTGGGTACAGCCCGACGCGATTTGCTTACCGTCTTTCACCAAAACGCAACCCACACTCGGATTGGGATTTGAGATTCCACAGCCTTTCATGCCTTCGAGAAGGGCCGCAAACATCCACCGTTCATCTTCATTCGAAAAGGCGTTCGAAAAAACCAGCTCCGAAGCGTCTTCTCGTTTCAAAGTAAAAGGGAGGTAACCTCCCAGGGTCCAACCGGAATGTGTCATTTTTTCCATTCCTCTATTGTCTATCATAAGACTCAATATGGGACTATAAATCGGCTGAAAAGACTGGTTTAATAGACAGTTCATGTCACTTGTCTATGCCATCGATTTTGGAACTTCCAATTCGCTCCTTGCCGCGGCGGACGAAACGAAGACCTACGCACCGATTCATCTCGACCCATTTGCGTCAGACCCAACGATTTTAAGGACGCTTCTCTACTTCCCTTCTCAATCGAAAGTGTACTACGGCGCCGAGGCGCTAAAGCAATTTCAAGAAGAAGGACAAGGCAGACTCATTCGTTCGATTAAAAAGCATCTTCCCATTCGAAGTTTTGTCGGTACCTACATCGAAGACAGGCCCATCAATCTAGAGGATTTAATCGCGCTTTTTCTTTCCGCGATGCGGAAACGGGCAAACGAACATTTTCAGCAGGATGTCGACCGGGTTGTTCTCGGCAGACCTGCCCGTTTTCATGAAGACGATGCGACGGACAAGTACGCAGAATCGCGACTCGAAATCGCCGCCCGAAAAGCGGGTTTTAACCACATTGAATTTTTCGCAGAGCCCACCGCCGCCGCTTGCGAATTTAAGTCCGGCCTCACCGAAACAAAATACGTTTTAGTCGCAGACTTCGGAGGTGGAACTTCCGATTTTACGATTCTAAAGATGGATAGTGGGCCTTTCAAACCCTCAGATGTCCTGGCGATCGGCGGAGTTTCGGTGGCGGGGGATATCTTAGATGGATCGGTGATGCGAAAGCGCATTTCCCCCTATTTCGGCGCGGATGTGCGGTTTCAGTATCCCATGAGCTCCAATATCTTGACGATGCCTCGACATCTCATCGAAAAAATCTGCTCTCCCGCCGATATTTCGATTCTGATGAGACGCGATGTGAAAGATTTCCTGCAGCAAGTGGAAAAATTCGCTAGCGCACCTCGAGACAAAGAGAAGATGCAGAGGCTCTTCATCCTCATCGAAAACCAACTCGGATTTCCGGTCTTTGAATCGATCGAGCGTGCAAAGAGAGCACTCTCCGAGGAAGAGAAAACTCAAGTCGTTTTCGAATATCCCGGGATTTCCATTCAAGAAAACTTAAGACGACAGCAGTTCGAAGAATACGTACAGCCTTATGTCGACCAAATGATGAAAACGCTTGATGAAACGCTCGCGGCCTCCGAGTTAAAACCCGAGCAGATTGACGTCATCTGCTGCACGGGCGGAACGGCGCGCGTTCCGTGCATCCAACGTGAGCTTGCGAAGAGATTCGGCTTCAGCAAAATTCAAGAACACAACCGTTTCCACTCCATCGTGCAAGGGCTCGCTGAGCGTGCCCGCGAGCTCGCTTAACTGGTCTGGCATATCAATTGCTTAAGTCCTATTCGAACCCTCGAAAGGACAAACGATGAAAAAACAAAATATTTTTGCTTTACTTAAAAAAGATCACGAAAAGGTCTCTCAATTATTTTCGAAAATCGAAAAAGCTGGGGACAAAGCAGTCGCCAAAAAAGAAACGTTATATGCGAAAATCCGCGAAGAACTGACGATTCATAGTTTTGGAGAAGAAAAAGCGGTCTACCCTCTCCTTAAAGAAAATGAAAAGACACAGGATATCGGATGGGAAAGCGTCGAAGAGCATGGAGTAGTGAAATATCTCTTTTCTAAAATCGATGCCGCAACCGCTGGAACTCCCGATTGGAAAGCTCTGGTCACCGTTCTGAAAGAAGTGGTCGAGCACCACGTCGAAGAAGAAGAAAGCGAAATGTTTTCAAAAATGCGCAAGGCCTTCTCCAAAGAAGAGCTAGATTTGATGGGCGTCAATTTCGTAAAAGCGAAAAAAATGACCAACGTCAAAGAATTAAAAGCAAAAACACTTCATAAACCAGCGAAGCCAACCGCCGGGACTTCAATGGCGATGCAATAACGTAATCACCGAAGATCCGTCATTGCGAGGGTGCGAAGCACCCGCGCAATGACAGAATTTACAGCTTCCATCCGGTAAGTAGGTAGGACTCTTCCCAAAAGTACCACTCGAGTTGAGTCGCTCGCACAAAGGATTCAGTCATCTTCTCTTTTTTACCTGAAGAAGCATTTAAAGCGAGCGAGTCGACGATCTCAATCAAGTCTTTCACATCGGATTGATATTTTTCGGAAGCATACATCTCCACCCAATGAAAATAAGGATTTTCTTTCTTCATTTGAGATTTGAAATCCTGGGCGAGTCGGAGGTAAATCCAATAACAAGGAAGTAGAGCCGCCGCGAGCTCTTCCGTGCTTTTGTAAGCGGATGTTGCGAGTAAAAACTGCGTGTAGGCAAAGTTCGCGGGATTCATTCCGGTTTTCTTTACCAACGCGTGTTTTTCTTTCACTTCTTTCTCTTCTTTCAAACAGTCTAGGGCAAACTGAAGGACTCGTTTACTGGATTTGGAATCCTCCAAACGAGTCGCTAACACTCCTAGAACTTTCGCATACTCCGAAAGATAGAGCGAATCCTGATAAGAATAAAACGCGAACCTCTCCTTCGACAAACTCCCGTCTAGCAATCCTTGATTAAAAGGATGTTTTGAAATCTTTTGGTAAAGAGGTTCGATTTTTTTCCATGCAACTTCAGAAAACTTTAAATCCGTGGGGAATAGCGACGTTGAGAAGATTAGAACGATGAGAATTGTTTTCATTTCAGTCTCCAAGAGTGATGAACCGGTCCATTGCCATGCCCGATTTTGCGAAAAGCCCCAGCTTTAATCGCGCCCTGTAAATATTTTCGAGCCGCACTTACCGCATCCGGGAGGGACAGTCCCTGAGCGAGATAAGCTGCAATCGCAGAGGAAAAGGTACACCCTGTTCCATGAGTATGAGGAGTGTCGATCCGTTCTTCTGTGAGTGTGAATGAATTTCCTGAGCGATCTTTAAAATAGTCTTTTACTCCTATGGGGTCGTCACCATGGCCGCCCTTTAAAACGACAGCTTTCGAAATTTCCAGAAGATCTGCCATCGCGTCTTCGCACTCTATCTGTGTTTGAATGCGTCTCCCAAGCATTAGCTCCGCTTCAGGTAAATTCGGAGTCAGGATGTTTGCCAAAGGAGCTAACCGCTCTTTTAACGTTGATATCGCTTCCTCTTGTAAAAGCGCGTTTCCAGTCTTCGAAATCATGACCGGGTCCAATACCAGATTCGGAAAAGAATGCTTCAAAGCTAAATCTGAGACTGCCTCAATCATCTCTTTCGAAAAAAGCATTCCGATTTTAACAGCGCTCACTCCGATATCTTCAACGACACATTCGATTTGTTCTTTTACGAAATTGACAGACGAAGGCGCGATGGAAACCACTTTCATCGTGTTTTGAGAGGTGAGCGCTGTGATGGCAGACATTCCGTAACAATCCAAGGCTTCAAACGTCTTTAAATCGGCTTGAATCCCGGCTCCTCCCCCCGAGTCAGACCCCGCGATGGTTAACACTCTGGGAATAAACTTTCTAAAATTTTGTTTCAGCGATTTTGTTTCATCGATAAGCGTCTTCAGTCTACGAGAGGTCCTTTCGGGATCCTCCGATTGAGCAATGGCTGAAATAACCGCGACTCCATCTGCACCCGCAGCAATCACTTGCTGGACATTTGATTCTTGAATCCCTCCAATCGCGATGAGAGGAAGTGAAACTCGGCTTTTTAACCGATTCAGTCCTGACAGTAAAAAGGGATCCGGTAAATCCGATTTGCTTAGAGTGGGAAAAACAGGACTCGCCGCAAGATAGTCGATGCCTTCTAAATCCATCTCTTCCAACCTATCAATACTTTCGACCGACAAACCTACGACAAAGTCCTGCCCAAAAATTTGCCGTGCCTCCCTAACGCTCAAGTCGTTCTTCCCTAAATGCACTCCGTCCGCGCGAACTTCTTTTGCGAGTTTAGGGGAATCATTGAGGATGAGAGGAATTTTCTTAGGTCGGAGGATTTTAAGCAGTGCGAGAGCGAGTTCCTTTCTCTCGGGATCTGAAAGATGCTTTTCCCTCAGTTGCACAACCGTCACTCCGCCCGCGACTGACTTATCAACCATCTCAATGAGGTTCAAGCCTCGCAATTGAGACGAGTCCGTCACTAAGTATAAAGACCAATCAACGGTTTTCATAAGGCATCCACCTTTAAACTGCGAAGGTCTGATAACTCTAAAGAAAAAAGACAATCCAAAAAAGCCGTCCGAAAGCTTCCGGGTCCATTTGAAATTTTACGCGCTTTTTCTCCGACAACTCCCATCAAGGCCATCGTATGAATCGCAGCCTCGAAGGGCGAAGGATTGATTCCCATAAAAGCGCCCATCAGACTCGTTGCCGTACAACCCATCGCAGTGACTCGAGTCAGCAATGGATCCCCATTTCGCACGCTCACAGTTTTACCTTGATGAAAGATAAAATCGGTTTCTCCACTTACCACAAGGACTGATGAAGTTTTTAAAGAAGCTCGTGCCATCACCAAAATCACGGACTCAGAACTTTGAGAAGCATCGACCCCTCTCGTCCGCACTTCCTCTCCGAAAAGAACTCCCATTTCAGAGGCATTCCCACGAATGGCTGTAAACTTCCCCGCGTTTGCATAGTGCCGTCCCAGTTCTGACCTCAATCGACTGGCTCCCGCTCCCACGGGATCGAAAACGAGCGGCTTTTTTAATTTTGTGCACTCATCGATTGCAAAATCCGCACTTTGAATGAAGGCAGAATCGAGCGTTCCAATATTAATCACCGTCGCAGAAGCAAGGGCCACGAGTTCAGAGAGCTCTTCCACCGCATGCGCCATAATAGGAGAAGCACCTAACGCAAGCAGCGCATTCGCGTTCAGATCCATCGCCACTTGGTTTGTTAAATTTAGAACAATCGGGGATTCAGCCCGAATTTTTTGCAGGTCATTGAATAGAGATAACTGGACGTCCATTTTTCCTCCGCGGGCATTATCCCGTTCAGGTTCAAGGGTTGGACAACGATTGTCCTCTCAGCCGACGTCTTGTTCTCCAAGGCCAGCACCCCTAATGAGTGATTGGGTCTTACCACGCTATTTGCAGTTAGCAAGTTCTTAAGGTAAACCATTAAAAAAAATGAACGAAATAGACTCTAACTCTTTAAATCCAAGTGAGGTCGAAGCGACGATCCGTCTCATGGAAAAAATTCTTAAAGATCGCACCGTTTTGGGAACGATCCCCCAAGAATTACGAACGTCTTTAATGATGACCGCCGGAAAGGTCTCGCGCCCGGATAAATTACAGCTCATGAAGTTGAGCAAAACGTATCGAAAAAAAGAAAAGCGACGCCAGCTCGTTTTAGATCGCAAAGCAACTGCCAACACCGCAATCCGAGAAGCCAGACTCGCTAAAGTTTTTACCGCGCCCGCGCAACAACTTCTAACGGACGGCGCTCCTCAAAGGCCCAAGCTGAACAAACCACGCGCTTGTTACATCTGCAAAACAGAATTCACCGATTTGCATTTCTTTTATGATTCGATGTGCGGACCTTGCGCTGATCTGAATTACCAAAAACGTTTTCAATCGGTGTCTCTCGAAGGAAAGGTGGCACTGATCACAGGGTCTCGATTAAAAATCGGATATCAATGCGCGTTAATGATGTTAAGAGCGGGCGCAAAAGTCATCGCGACAACTCGCTTTCCTCAAGATGCAGCTTTGCGTTTTTCGCGTGAAGAAGATTCTGCGCAATGGTCCGACAGACTGAGCATCCACGGTTTAGATTTAAGACACTCTCCGAGCGTTGAACTTTTCACCGATTTCTTAAATCAAAATGAAGAGCGACTGGATTTTTTAATTAATAACGCTGCACAGACCGTGAGAAGACCTCCCGGTTTTTATCAGCACCTTTTAGAACACGAAGCAAAGCCGCACGCCGAACTCGCCCCTGAAATGCGAAAATTTTTACAAGCTTACGAATCGTGGAAAACGCCCGCAATCGTCTCAGCGGAAGGCCACAAAAGTCAGGCCTTAACTCCAGGCGATTGGGTGGCCGAGATCGCCATTCAAGGTGCTGCCATCGGACTTCAAGCGCCTTCTTTACTTTCACAGCTGCCTTATCTGGAATCGGAAGCGCTCGAGTCGAAAGAAGCTTTTCCCGAAGGACAGCAAGATGCCGACTTGCAACAGATTGATTTACGCCCGATGAATAGCTGGAGAATGAAATTGGCAGACGTGCCAACCTCCGAACTCATCGAAGTGCAACTCGTTAATTCCATCGCGCCTTTTATTCTTTGCAGTAAATTAAAGCCTCTGATGTTGAGAGATAAAACTAAAGGCAAACACATCGTCAATGTCTCGGCGATGGAAGGAAAATTCACTCGCTATACCAAAACCGATAAGCACCCCCACACAAATATGGCGAAAGCGGCACTGAATATGATGACGGTGACGTCCGCGCCCGATTACGCCAAAGACGGAATTTATATGAACGCCGTCGACACGGGCTGGGTCACGGACGAGGATCCTGCGCATCTTTCGCAACTGAAACAGCAAAACCATGATTTTCAGCCCCCCCTCGATATTGTGGACGGCGCCGCTCGCGTTTGCGACCCCATCTTCTCAGGCACCGCCACCGGCGAGCACGTCTGGGGTAAATTCCTAAAAGACTACGCCCCCACCACCTGGTAGTCCTGCTATGTCGAAAAGATTTTTAGAGCTTGTGTCATTGCGAGCGTGCGAAGCACGCGCGGCAACCTTTGTGTGCTGAGCTGGGAAGGTTGCCGCGGGTGCTGCGCACCCTCGCAATGACAGGCTTTCAACATTGTAATCTTTAACAGAAGCGGTATGCTTTTTTTATGAATGATGAATTCTCGCAATTAGAACCGGGTGAAAAAAGTTCGCAAGAAACTTACAAGAGTCAGTTAGAAGAACCCAAAGAAGAAGGGGTTGAAGTCGATTATCAAATGCTTCAACCTGAAACGCTCGCCAAACTGATTCAAGAATTTGTGATGCGTGAGGGCACCGACTACGGTGCGGTCGAAGCCACACTCGAGAAAAAAACTGAAGACATTCGCCGTCAGCTTCAAAGAAAAGATCTGAAAATTGTTTTTGATTTAACGTCCGAGACTTGTTCTATCGTCTCTAAATAGATTAATCGAGGTCTGTTTGAGTCGGAACGCCCGAACCTTGCCATTTCGTCGTCTGGTATCCTTCGTTACGAACTTTTTTATGAGAGATATCGACATTCACTAAAGTATTAAAGCCCGCGCGGGCCGCTAGGAAAGCAAGGCGGAGTAAAGTCTCATCTTTATCAACGCAGTCGACGACTTTTAATGGCTTTTGATTCTGACTCATCAGACGGATTTCTTCGCCTTGTCCTTTGACGAAAACATTCACTTTTTTAGCTTGATAAAAGGTTCTTCGATAAAGGGTTAACTCTGGCGCGACTTTTTCATCATAACAAGATCCGCAATAGTTTTTATGACGGAGATCTTCAGGAATGGTTTCTAAAAACGAAAAGCTCTCTTTTGGAAGAATCACAACGCATTTCTTACAAAGCGCGTTCGCACAGACTTCGCAGGCTAAAACTGCTTTAGGCAGGCGACAAAAACTACAAAGATTGGAATCCATGGGGCATCTGATAACACATCTTCAGCGAAAATACTTAAGTTTAGCTAAAACCTAAACGGATCTAAGGCTTTAGCCCGTTCTATTTTTACAGCTCGGGATTGCCCATCGCCGCCGTCTCTGTCAGGATGCTCCCCTATGGCACTCAACTCCACGATGATTCGGTTCAATATCAAACTTTCGGATGTCGACCGCGCCATCTATGAAACTTTGGAACTGAGAGTAGCAAAACACCCGTCCGAGTCCGAAGTCTTTCTTATGGCTCGAATGATTGCTTACTGTTTAAACGTCGAAGAAGGAATTGAGTTTTCGGGAGGGATTGCAACACCCGATGATGCTGCGATTTACGTAAAGGATCTCACAGGACAAATTCTCAAATGGATTGATATCGGAAACCCCTCGCCCAAGCGACTTCACAAAGCATCGAAAGCCGCGA
Organism: uncultured Bdellovibrionales bacterium; assembly: GCA_937903155.1. Taxonomy (GTDB): domain Bacteria; phylum Bdellovibrionota; class FAC87; order UBA2466; family UBA2466; genus CALCZU01. The sequence continues at coordinate 29,704 of CALCZU010000028.1, read as the reverse complement.
AAAAAGTGATTATCTACACTCATCGGGATCCAAAAATCCTGCTTGATGAAATGACCGGGCAAGAGATTCACAAAAAGTCTGAAATCGAAATTTTTTCAATTCCTCCTCGTTTTCTAAACCCACTGTCGGAAACGCTTTTAAAAGACAATAAATGGGAACTTTTGTACAACGAGGGCGAGCTCGCCATCACGGTTAATGACAAGACGTATGCGACCGATGTCTCGCAACATTCTTTAGTTTAATTGACATGGGTCGAATAAATCTCATCGTTCCAAATCGCTTCGTACTCGGGCCCTCTCTGCAAGAGATACCGAGTCGCAAGCCATTCAACCGCATCTGCGTAGGAATCACAAAAAACCATTTCCATTGCGAGAAGATCCGTCGCTTCCTCGAGTTTCTCCGCCTGTTCATCTGTGAGTTCGATAATATGCATTTTTTTCCCTTCCATTCTTCAAAGCTTGGTAACGCTTTCAAAGATATTTGGAAAGGATCAGAGGGGAGCGTCTGGCAATTACTCCAGCGAAAGCGGGAGATATTGCCTGTACGTTGAAAGAAGTGGCTGAACTGAATTCGGCGCTTGGCTGCCATCGAGTGCAAGAATGTCGGCAGGCGTTTTTTCTTCCCCGTAAACTTCAGCATTGCGCGATTTATCATGCCCCACGTAAACCCCTTTAATCGTCACGCCGGCATAAAGTCCCACAGCTCGGTCGTAAGTAAGGACTTGAGCGTTGGGAATTTCTCCAATTCCACCGCCACCGCCCACAGGTCCCGCAGCGACGCTTAAATCCGCTCCCATTTGAAACGTCCCGTGTTCTAAAATTTTACGAGCTTCGTCCGTGATAAAAAGCATCACCGATTCTAAAAATTGAACCCCTATCTGAAATCCAAAGTTCACTCCATCGACCGTGAAAAAGGAAGGTGCACTCCATTGGTTTTTATCGGTACGACAACTGACAAGTCCCGTACTTCCCTCACCTCCCCAAATCAATCCGGCTTTCACGATCTTCAAAGAAGCGGCACATTTTGTTGCAGCCAAAACATAAGGAGGAATCGGTTTCGCGGAGGTTTGCCGATTGACGACGACCTCGCTCGCGACTCTCACTCGCTTTTCCACATCTCCAAACGCCGGAAGCGCAACCAAGAGAATTAAAATCGCACTCATGCCACGATAGAAAATTGAGTTCATTTTTAGCTCCTTTTCCCTCTATTGTACTCAATGCCATTTAGAATTGGATCGAACGCTGAGCTATTCCTTTAGAGTCTGCTGCGTTAATTGAAATTTTATGCAACATCCCGATGCATTTCGCGCTAAACTGCGGAACATGCAAGTTCAATGGATTCAGAAAAGTATTCAATCACTTAAAAGCAGTTTCACCCACACGCCTCGCAGCTTAAAACTCGCATGGCAATCTTCACCGACCATTTGCATTATCATTTCGTTCTTAACTTTAAGCTCGGCGCTGTTCCCCCTAGGGATCGCCTACGTTGGAAAGCTTATTGTAGACAGTGTCGTCGCAGGATCTCGGTCTGATACTATTTACTGGGTACTCATTGAACTAGCAGTCGTTGTTTTGCAGGCATTGAATCAAAGAGCTTTATTCTTATATCGATCACTCCTCGGCGCAAAGCTCGGTCTCGACGTGAATATTAAAATTTTAGAAAAAGCGCTTACTCTCGATCTCAAACACTTTGAAGACTCTGAATTCTACGATCAACTGACGAAGGCCAGACGTGAAGCCTCCTCCCGTCCCGTTTCCATGGTCACCGATCTTCTGACACTCGCGCAAAATATATTAACGCTCGCAGGATATATCGCGCTCCTCGTTTCCTTCAGCTTCTGGGCAGTGCCTGGTTTGGTCCTCGCAGCGCTTCCCGCGACGATTTCGGAAATGAAATTTTCAAATCTCGCTTTCCGTCTTCGCAACTGGCGCTCGGCGGACACAAGACGCTTAAATTACGTCGAGTATATCCTTGCAACCGACATGCACGCTAAAGAAGTAAAAGTTTTAAATCTGGGTCCCACACTTCTTCAACGTTACAAACGGTTAGGAACAGAGTTTTATAATCAAGACAAAAAACTTTCCGTCGAACGATCGGTCTGGGCTTATCTCTTATCCCTCTTGGCTTCAGGGGCATTCTATATTTGTTACCTCGCCATTGCGGTCGCAACAGCCACCGGAAAGTTAAGTCTCGGAAGTATGACACTTTACATCGTTGCGTTTCGCCAAGGGCAACAAGCCTTTCAATCGTGTTTAACGGCCGTAGGAAGCATGTACGAACATAATCTCTACATGTCGAACCTCTTTGAGTACTTTTCAATTCCAACGGGCCGAAAAGAAGAAGCGAAAAAGCCGAAGCAACCCACATCCCAATTCCAAGGTCTGCAATTCGAAGATGTTGGATTTCAGTATCCCGATCAAACAACTTGGGCTCTTCGAAATATCACGCTTGAAATTCCCGCGGGACAAAGCCTGGCACTCGTTGGTCACAATGGCGCCGGCAAAACGACTCTGATTAAACTTCTCACTCGCCTTTATACACCGACCGAAGGACGAATCCTTTTGGATGGAAAAGATCTCGAAGAATGGGACGAAGTGCTTCTCCTAAAGCGAATCAGCGTCGTCTTTCAGGATTTTAATCGCTACCAACTTTCATTCGGTGAAAACATCGGCCTAGGCCATGTGACTTTCTTAGAGGACGAAGAGCGGATTCAAAAAGCACTCGCGCTCAGCGGAGGAACTGAAATTCTCGAGTCGTTAGACGAAGGATTAAAAACGCCCTTGGGTCGTTGGTTTCTAAAAGGAAAGGAACTCTCCGGCGGCCAGTGGCAGAAAATCGCTCTCGCCAGAGCGTTTATGCGTGAAGAATCGGATATTCTCATCTTAGACGAGCCGACCGCCGCATTAGATGCCGAAGCTGAGCAAGCCGTTTTCGAAAGATTCCGTGAGCTCACCAAAGGACGCACCGCTATTCTAATTTCTCACCGCTTCCCAACCGTCAGAATGGCAGATCGGATCATTGTGGTCGAAGGAGGGAAAATTATTGAGCAAGGAACCCACACCTCGCTCATCAACGCGAAAGGCCGGTATGCGGAACTCTTCGCGCTCCAAGCCAGCGGCTATGTGTAATTAACCCACTTCGAAAAAATCGACTTCGCCTGTTTGAATATCGTACTTAGCGCCGACAATCATTAGTTTGCGACTGCGGATCATCTTTTCTAAAAACGGACTCGCATGGCGAAGACGTTCGACCGAGGCCAGCACATTCGCCCCTACTGCCTTTCGTAAAATTTCTTCACGAGAGAGCGTGTCTTTGTGTTTTGCGATGAGTCGACGGATATGGGGTCGAATACGCTTAACGATATCGGCGAGATTTTCCGAAAGACTCGCTTTTTTATCCACGAGGGATTCGTACGTCGCTTGAATCGCGCCGCACTCGGTGTGACCCATGACAATCACAAGGCGAGCTTCTGTCGTCGCCGCGGCAAATTCGATGCTCCCGATGAGTGAAGGCGCCACGATATTTCCTGCGACCCGAATCACAAAAAGATCTCCTAGCCCTTGATCAAACAAAATCTCGGAAGGTGCTCGCGAATCAGAGCATGACAAAATAATCGCAAACGGGCCCCGAGACTTCAGCATCAATTTTCGAATGTCTTGCTCACCGTCCAAAAGCCCCGTTCGCCGGTTTTTAGCAAAACGCCGATTTCCCTCTCGCAAGCGCTTAAGAGCTTTAGTGGCTGTAATTACATTAGATTTTGGCATTTTTTCTCACCGTTGTTCTCACTGTGGTCTATTCAGAGTAAAATAGAGAGAATCTCCGACGATTGCAAATCTTGGCCCCACAATCATATCAAAGGATTTCACCCCATGTCTCAATCCTCCTCTCGCCCGAAGGCGCGCCTTCTCACCAAATCGCGTTTCATGAAGGCTTCAGAATGTCCGCGTAAACTTTTTTATACGCAAAAGCCCGAGTATGCGGATCGGAAACTCGACGACGGTTTCTTAAAGGCACTCGCGCGAGGCGGCTTTCAAGTAGGAAGACTCGCGCAAGAATATGAAGCTCCAGGCTACGAAATTACAGAAAAGGATTATGACAAGGCTTTTACCGAAACTCAGAAACATCTTCTCAACGATGAGGTCACTCTCTTCGAAGCTTCGATCCGATATAAAAACCATTATGTAAAAGTCGACGTCTTAAAAAAGAATGGCAAAACGCTCGAGCTCATCGAAGTGAAAGCAAAAAGCTACGACGGTCAGGAGTTTTTCACCAAAAAAGGTGAACTCTATCAAAATAAAATGACTCACTACCTCTACGACGTCGCTTATCAAACTTGGGTTTTGCAAAAAGCTTTCCCCGACTATCACATTCTGCCTTTTCTCTATCTCGTGGATAAAAATAAAATGTCGCCCATCGAAGGACTGAATCAGAAATTTAAAATTTTGCGCGACGGAACGATTAAAACCGAACCTCTGAGCGCCGAAGTGCTTCATGAGAAACTCTTAAAACTTGTCGATGTTCGCGAACCGGTCAAAGCCATTCACGAAAGCCGCGACCGAAAGGAAGTTTTATCCGAACGAAACAACCAAACCTACTCCGAATGGGTCCAAGGGCTATCCGATCTCTATGAAAAGGATCAAAAAGCCTCGATTCAGATCAAAAAAGAATGCAAGTCGTGCGAATACCGAGTCGACCCACGAGATTATCCCGATCAAAAAAGCGGGTTCGAAGAGTGTTGGAAAGATGCAGGGTTGGATCCCTCTGTCGCAAAGCCAAAATCTTTTGATCTTTGGTATGCGCCAACTCGCAAATTCATCGATAAGAAGATTTTTTATCTCGAAGATCTGACAGAAGAGGACATTACAGCGGAGAAGACACGAAACTTCGAAGAGACCAATCCATTCGGAGGAATGACGAATCTCGAACGCAAGCTTTTGCAAATTCAAAAAGCACGCGTGTCAGATTCGAAGCCGTTTCTTCATCCCGATATCCAGGATGCAATGGACCTTCCAAAACCCTTCCATTTTATTGATTTCGAAACCGCGATGGTCGCAATCCCCTTTAATAAGGGTCGACGCCCCTATGAACAAATCGCTTTTCAATTCTCTCATCACCTGATGGATGAAAATGGAAAAATTGAACACAAAACTCAGTGGATCAACACCGACCCCGGATTTTTTCCGAACTTCGAATTCGTAAGACAGTTGAAAAAAGCCTTGTCGAATGATCAAGGAACAATATTTAGATACGCGAGCCACGAAAACACTGTACTGAACCAAATTTTAAAGCAACTTCACAACTCCGAAGAGAAAGACAAACACGAGTTAATCGCTTGGTTAAAAACGTTTATCAGTCCGACCTCAGAAAACGAATTTCTTTTTGGAAAATGGGTTCCAAAAAGAGAATTTGTGGATCTTCTCCAATACGTCATCTGGTTTTACTATCACCCTCAGATGGGAGGCTCGAATTCTCTAAAGGCTGTCCTTCCCGCGATTCTAAATTCGTCCGATTACTTAAAAGAAAAGTACTCCAAGGAAATCTACGAAAAAGACAAAGCCGTTAAAAGTCTAAACTATGATAAAAAGACCTGGGTCATTCTCGAGAACGGAGTCGTTCGAGACCCCTATCACGATCTCGGACCTATTTTCCCGGATATTTCTCTCACCCGCGAATCACTCGATGATGCCTTCGGAGAAGGCGACGATAGCGAACTCCGCGACGGGGGCGCTGCGATGATGGGATATTGCCGTCTCCAGTTTAGCGACTTGTCGAAAGACCAACGCTCATGCATCGAATCGGCATTGCTGCGATACTGTGAATTAGACACGCTAGCGATGGTTATGCTTTGGGAAGCCTGGCGAAACACTATTAATAAATAGAAGCTATTATCATATTAATAATAATAACTTGGATATATTACTAAGAATATCCTATTCTATACTCAGAGACACCAAAGGAGGTATCTATGAAAACAAAGAGTTTATTCAATCAATCACAAACGAAGAAGAATTTAGAAGCCGCGTTCGCCGGTGAATCCATGGCAAACCGCAAGTATTTGTATTTTGCACGGGTCGCTCGGGCACTGGGCGATGAAGAAGTGGCAAAAGTCTTTGAAGAAACTGCCAATCAAGAGACCGAACACGCCCTTTCTCATCTTTCTCTGATTTACCCTAAGGAATCGCTTACCGTCGAAAAATTGCTCGAAATCGCTATCGAAGGTGAGCGATATGAACACACGACGATGTATCCTGGCTTTGAAAAAAATGCGCTTCAAGAAGCGAGCCAGGACGCCGCTCGCGAATTTGCGGAACAAGCAGCCGAATCAAAAGAGCATGATGAGCGATTCACAAAAACACTTGAACTTGCACGAAAAAGGTTCGCAGCTCTGACGAAAATCGAAAAGGTTCATGCCGATCGTTATCAAAGCTATTTAGACAAAAGGAAGGCTTAAGTTATGAACAAAGAGTATCGAAAATTTCTATGCGTCGTCTGCGGGTTTATCTACGATGAAGCCAAAGGGGATCCCGATTCAGGACTTGAGCCCGGCACCCGTTGGGAGGATATCCCCGAAACCTGGAGCTGTCCTCAGTGCGGAGTCACGAAGTCCGACTTTGAGGAAATGACTTAAGAGACTTTTCCCGTGGGATTTAGTAAAGTATCTATGTGCGAAAAAATCCCACAAAAGGTAGTGAGTCGGGAAATCCGCAACAAAAGCTAAAAATTCTTCTCGTCGAGGATAATCCGGCGGACGTCATGCTGTTTACGATGCTCACTTCGAAGGTGGCGCCGCATGTTGAGCTTTTTACCGTCGAGGATGGCGAAGAAGCGACGGACTTTTTGATGAAAAAAGGAAGTTTTGCTCATGCAAAACCCGTCGATATCGTTTTGCTTGATTTAAACCTTCCGAAAAAAAGTGGAATTGAAGTCCTTGCAGAAATTCGCTTAGAACCTAAGCTCCGCGATCTCCCCATTTTCATTCTCACAACTTCGAATTCGGTGGAAGACAAAGAACGAGCAGAGGCGCTAAACATTGCTTCATTTCTAACGAAATCGGTCGATATTACCGAACTCGAGGGACTGTTCCGTCATCTTTTCGATGTGCTGATTCCGGTGATCATCACAAATACAAAGACTTCAGAGTCTTCGGTTCCTACAATTATTTCTTCGGCGCCGGAAAAAACAGAGGTCTCAGCCGAAGGTTTCCGGCTATTAGTGGAAGCAGTCACCGATTACGCAATTTTTATGCTGGATCCCGAAGGCTATATTATGACTTGGAATGAAGGCGCTCAACGAATTAAGCAGTATTCGCGCAACGAAATCATCGGAAAGCACTTCTCAATATTTTACACCCCCGAAGATGTCCGCTCGAACCACCCTGCTCACGAACTTGAGCTTGCTGAAAAAGACGGGCGCTACCAAGAAGAAGGATGGCGTGTCCGTCGAGACGGCGTAAAACTTTGGGCGAGCGTCACCATCACTGCAGTGAGAGATAAAGACGGGAAGCTGATTGGATTTGGGAAAGTCACCCGTGACATGACCGAACGAAAACTCACCGATGAGAAGATGCGATTGAATGAAGAGCGTTTCCGACTTCTGATTGATGGCGTCAGAGATTACGCCATCTTTCTCCTCGATCCTGCAGGACATATTGTGAGTTGGAATAAAGGCGCTGAGCGAATTAACGGATATAAAGCCTCCGAAATTTTGGGAAGACATTTTTCCACTTTTTACACCGAAGAAGCAAAAAGAAAGAATCATCCCCAAACCGAACTTCGAATTGCCTCCGAAAAGGGGATGTATGAAGAAGAGGGAATTCGCGTCCGAAAAGATGGAACTCCTTTTTGGGCAAATGTCGTGATCACGGCCCTCTTCGAAACGGATGGAAATTTAAAAGGTTTTGCAAAAATCACCCGCGACATCACCGATAGAAAAAAAGCAGAACAAAAGATCTACGACGCAAATTTGGATCTTGAGCGAAGGGTCGAGGAACGCACCGCAGAGCTCGAAAAATCAAAACAAGATATCGAAGAATCAAAACTTAAACTCGAAGAGCAAAAAGAAGAATTGATGCGCTCCAATTCAGATTTGCTCCAATTCGCTTACGTCGCCTCACACGACTTGCAAGAGCCTCTGCGGATGATTATTTCCTATCTCCAGCTTCTTCAAAGAACGAACTCCGAAAATGTCGACGCCCAAGGAAAAGAATTTATCGACTTTGCGATCAGCGGCGCGTACCGAATGAGAGCCTTAGTGAGAGACCTACTCTCCTATGCCGGAATCGAAAAATCCAATAAAATTCCAACCGTCATTCAGTTCAATACGGTACTCAACGAAATCCGCGCCAATCTCTCTCAGCTTCTCGAAGAAACGCATACGAAATTAACGGTCGGCCCGCTCCCCGAACTGAAAGCCGACCCGATTCAAATGGGGCAGATTTTCCAGAATTTGATTACCAATGCGATCACCTACCGCTCTCCCGAACGAGACGCGGAGATTCAGATCGATGCCAAGCAAGGTCCGGGGGAGCACTGGACGTTTTCTGTGAAAGACAACGGAATCGGGATTAGTCCTGAGTACTTTCAAAAAATCTTTGTCATCTTTCAAAGACTTCACTCCGATCGCGAAAAGTTTCCAGGCACCGGCATTGGCTTAGCCATCTGTAAAAAAATTGTCGAACGTCATCGGGGAAAAATCTGGTTGGAATCAGAACCCGGAAAAGGCACAACCTTTTTCTTTTCACTTCCTAAGAAATAATCTATGAACCGCGAAATAACGATTGCTCACACAAAGAACTGGATCGCTTCGATGGTGATAGGGCTTGAGCTGTGTCCTTTTGCGGAAAAAGAATTTAAAAACGAAACAATTCGTTACATCGCAACAGATGTCTCGCAAGCTGCAGATTTTACCCCAGTTTTGCTTCAGGAATTAGAAACCTTAGCGTCTTCCAACAGATCCCAAATCGCGACGACGTTTTTAATCCACCCCAATGTTCTCACCGATTTTTTCGATTTTAATGCTTACTTAAGAAAATCCGAAAAACTTTTGAGAGACAAAGGTTACGAGGGCGTTGTCCAGCTCGTCGGGTTTCATCCAGACTATCTTTTTCAAGATGTGGATTTCGAAGCCGCTCAAAACTATACGAATCGTTCTCCGTATCCGATGATCCATCTTTTGCGCGAGGAAATGATTACCGAAGTGGCACGCCGGCCTGACGAACTCTTAGAAATCCCCAAACGCAATATCCGGACACTCGAGGCTTTAGGGACCGAAAAAATTCTTGAAAAACTCAAAAGCTGCATCCCCCATCCAAAAACATGAAAAAACAATCCGACATTTTAGTGATTGGGCGAGATTACAAAGCCCAAGTCTTTGCGCACTTTCTCCCACCCGAGCAAACAGCGGTGCTGATTTCTTCTGAGGGCGCAAGTGAAGAACCTCCAGAAAAAGTAAGTTATCTCGGAAACGGGGAGTTTCCGGAAACTGCCGAAAAAATCTTTGGAAAAGATTTAAAAGACCTTTTTTGGAGTTTGAGCCAAAAAAACCAAGAGGAAATTTTTAACTTCTCTAAAACCCAACCGCTCGATGCGACTTCCACCCAAGTAAAATGGGTAAAAGAGAATCGCCTCGAATCTGGAGTACGATTTAATCCTCACGCGCTCAATCGGCTTCCAAGCCTTAGAACATCTCAGACTCTGAAAATCGAAGGCGCAGGCCTTGATTTACGAGTCATTACCGATTCCGAAGAATACGAACCCAAAATCATCATCCTCGTCGATGATTATCTTGCGACTAAAAATTTTACGTATCTCGCGGACAAATGCATTCCCGTCACCCTCCCCTTGTATGCACAAAAACTAAAAGGAGCCTCAAATCCAGAGCTCGAACTTTTTAATGCAGGGGCAGACTTTACCTATACTGGAGAGTCCTTACGTTATTTCGGAAGCTTTCGAAATCTGTTCCAAGATAAAGCGGTCGGTTTAAAAGTGGGCTCGGATCCGGTTTCTGAGAAAAATATCCGGAGTTTTTTTTCGGCCTCGGGCCAATTAGACAATGACGAAGAACTTCTTTGCTTTTCACTTTTAGAATCGATTAGTTGTGATGGACTGCCCATCGTTGGCAACCTGCCCCAACTGCCTAATGTTCACGTCTGTATCGGATTTGCCGGAAAGCCCCAAAACTTTATCTTTGAAGTCGCAAAAAGGATGGCTAAAGGAATCCTCAGCCACGGCCAAACCGACGGACTCGAGGCCTTTTCGACCAAGCGTTTTATCTAGAAGCCGTTTAGTTTTTAGGGTAGAAGAAAAAAATGAGTTCAAGTGACGATCAATTTATAGCTGAAGTCAGACGCCATCAACAGGCGCAAGAAAAAACGTATCGCTCCCGCGCACTCGCAATGTATCCCCACATCTGTGGACGTTGCGGAAGAGAATTCAGCGGTAAAAAACTGCGCGAACTCACCGTCCATCATCGGAATCATAACCACGATGACAACCCGCCCGACGGAAGCAATTGGGAACTTCTTTGCTTATACTGCCACGACAACGAGCACGCGCGAAATACGGTGGCAGATTCTTATTTAGCTGGGGACTCCAATCAGGGAATCCCCAAGCCCGAATTATCACACAATCCGTTTGCCGCCCTTTCGGACTTACTCAAAAATAAAAAGTAACTTATTCCAGGGATCTGGGTTTGAAGTTACATTTCAAATTCACTTCCAGACGGTCTTCCGCAAAGCGATCGACTGAAAAATATTTTGCACTGTAAACGACGGTATCGCTTGCAACGACCGTCAGAGATTGGAAGCCGTCTTCTTTATGAGAGACTTCCCATTTTCTAAGTTTATTGCCCAAAGTAAAAGTTTGGACGACAGGCGCTTCAAACTTGATAGAATTTGGCGCTCCGGCAAACTTTACTTCGACTTTTGCATTTCCCCTTTCAGGAAACTCCGCAGTAACTCCCAACTTGATATTCGCATCCGTCGACTGACATTCGACTGTCTTCGAAAGACCAAAGCTCAGATTTGTTACTGCCAATATTCCAAATAATAATTTATTCATATGACCTCCAACAGTTTTGAAAGCACCCTAGCGACAACAACATCTTGCGAAAAGAAAATTCACCTGAATTTCAAACTCATTGATTACAAAAGTTACTATGGACACTTTATTAAAAACCAAGTTAGATGAGCGAAGACCATCAAGCAGTGGAGACGCAACTTGAGTACAAAATTTAAAACAGGAAGTCGAGTGCAGTGGAAGTGGCTCGGTCGAATCATCGCGGGTAAAGTTGAGGAGGTTCACCTCGAACCCACTCTCAAAGTGATTAAAGAGAAAAAGATCAAACGAAACGGATCGCCCGAGAACCCCGCCTATCTGGTCCGATCCGACGCGGGCAACCTCGCTTTGAAGTTAGGAACTGAGCTCGAAAAATTTGTGAAACGTGAATCCGCTTGGGAAGATTAAAAAACCCCTTCGCTCGACAAAGAAGCGAAGGGGTATCGAAGATTTTTAAAACTGAGAAGCCATAATGTGTCCTAATCCCGTGAATACTTTATTCAGAGGACGTCGGTTGACTCGAATTTTCTTTCCGGAGTTTCCTTCTAACGTCCAGACGAATTCGTCTTTTCCGACTTTTTCGTAGGCTAAGAACATCCCAGAGTGATTTGTTCCTTGGACTTCATCCGTATCCATCGCAAGGTAATCCCCTCGTCGCGCAACGGTGGGAATCGCACTTCGGTTACTGAGGCCACCCGCTTTGCGGAAAAATTCCATCAAGCCGTTGAAATTGGAAATGCCTTTGATATTTTTTAAGTAACCCGTTCCCACCCACGAGTAGAACTCGGAGCACCAGGCTTCACCGACATCCGCACCATATCGAGTGCCGTCGACAGCGACCGTACCGCCCTTGCCGACGAGACCCAATTCGGAATCATAAAATTCCCGAAGACCCTTCAGCACCATGCGATTGCGGATAATGCTCTTTGGATTATCGCCCGTGGTTGTTGTGTAGTAGTAACTCGAAGAGCCTAAGTGAACGCCATTCAAGTTGTAAACGTTGAGTCGGGCCCGATACATCGTTGTTTCCTGAAGTCCCGTGACCGGAAGACTTAAATAGGGAACGCCTTTGTCATATCCAAACGCATACATCCGCATTGGGGTGGTCTGTGGACTCGTGCTTGAATGAAGAGGCGCATACTCTACCTGCGCTCGAACATTTTTAAGCTGAGCGATTTCTTTGGAATGAACTTTGACGATAATTCGAAAGCTCGTATGAGTGTTATCGATGCCTTGCAGATAGTACGCAGGCTGTAAAGCCTCTGCCGAAAAGGCGCGTACGGATACGATTAGGGCCAGTGCTAGTTTTGTGAACCAAGAACGAAACATTTTACCTCCTAAAGAATTGTTTCTTATCCTTCAACGCGTAAAGCACCCGAAAAAAGGCTCAAATATTTTCAAAATCTCACTTTTTTCTGAGAGCACCGAGTCAAACACTCAGTTCGACACTTCTGATTCTGCCATCAGCCTTTTAAATTCGGAGAGGAATTTCTCATTCGCTTTGTCCTGATTCACTTGCTCTAGGTACTCTTCGCTCGATTTATAGTGATCGAAGATGCAATAGCGCATCGTTTTGTAGAAAACGTTGATCAGTCGATTGGCATATTCAGGATCTTCAAAACCTTTGTCGAGGTAGCTCTGCCCTAACTCCCAACGCACTTCCGAGAAAAAGTCATAGATATCGGGAGGACGTTTAACCGGTTCAAGGGGCTTCACGAAAGATCGCGAGGAAATCAGCGACTCCGGAATATGCTCTCGGTTTGAGAAATTGTCTTGCCTTAAGAGATCTGAAACAGCCGATTGGTTTTTTGTGTGAATCGCCGCTAAGAGATCTCCGAAGATTTCTTCGTAGGCCATCACCACTTCAGAACTTAAATAGGCCCAAATAAACTGTTCGGCTTCAGTGCCTGCGTACGACCGCTCTCCGAACACTTTCAACTTTGCATGGAAAGGAAGAGTGTAGGTCACTTCGTCATTGATTCTTTCCCGGAGAAACTTTCCGATGAGGTCTTTTGGAATCGTGAAACTTTGTTTGGAATCTTCAACGACCTGAGGCTCGTTTAAAAAATCGGCAAGCATTTGCGTGGAAGCGACCTTATGACCCATTTCATGAACCAACGCCACCGACACCGTCCGACCATCGAGTCGATTGCCTAGGTACCTCGAAGGCGCGTTGATATGAGAGTAACCGACGATAGTAGAAGCTGTGCGGACACTTAAGCGAGACCTTGGGGGATGAACGGTGATTGTCAGCTCCGATGGCAGCGGGAGAGGCGCTACAAGTGTTGCCACCTCTTCCACTGTTTTTCGAGAATGTTCGAGAGCCCAGCGAGGTGTTGTGATCAAAAACGGATTCTTACTTTGCACGGTCAGCTGAGTCAGCGCGACGGCACAAACCAGGGGCTGAGAAGGCCTTCGATAACCGCCCTGGGCCGCTGCTGCAAAAATGAGAATAACCACCAAATACCGCATGCATTCTCTTTTTTGCATAGCGCCAATGAGTTGGCACTGAATACAAATTCAAGAACTAGCTTACCGTTAACTAACGTGGCCACTCACTCGTTTCGAACAAATTTTGAGAATCGGTTTTTCCAAAAATCGAAATGAAACCCAAGAAGTCAAAAGAGTCGTCGAAAAAACTGCCGAATAAAGAATCAAATTAAAAAGGAAGCTTGAGCTCTCAAAAAGTCGATACTTCAAAAGAATTCCTAAAACGATTTCAATGAAGATGAGATGGTAGACATAGATTCCATACGAAAATTTCCCGCATTGATTCAAAAACTTCGACCGAACATGAATCAACCCGTGAGGATTTCCACAAAGATTCAAGATTAAAATGGAGAAGACAAAAGGTTCTGGAGTGAAACGCTGAAAAAACGGATAATTGTACGACGGAAAAATGGTATAAAAAGTCGCGATTGTCCCTAAAATAAAAATCTGCATTGTTCGGCTGTAAACGACCTTCAAAATTTTAGTTTGATGCGCATGTAAAATCCAGCCGGCAAATGCGCCTACAATCATCGGCTGAATGCGGATATAGGCCACGATTTCGTTTATAAAATTCAATCCCGTCATTAAAAATGGCGAATCAAGGAAACTCAGTCCTCGGTAAAAGAGTCTAAAAAAGTAAAATCCGAAGTAACAAATGAAAAAAAGAAGTGGCAGGTTCCTTCGTCCCAAAAGAAAGAGAAGTGGGAAAAGTAAATAAAACTGCATCTCGACCCCAATTGTCCACAACTGAGTCGCACCAATCAAAAGCGGATACTTTTCAAGTCCTACCTGAGGAAGAAAAGCGAGGTGAAGACCCAAGTTTGGCCAAGTATAAGCGCGGTCGACATTCATCGAAGTCTGAAGAGGGTTAATAGAAGGAAAAATAAAAAAAGTAAAAAGAACGACTAAGTAATAAATCGGAGCAATCCGACAAAACCTTTTAAGATAAAAGGAGCTTAAAGAAACCGAACCTCGCGTCTGCCTCTCTTCTAAAAGCAAATAAGCGACTAAAAAACCACTCAACACATAGAAACACCGAACCCCGTAATATCCCATTCCGGTAATGACCGGAAGCTCTGCAAAACTAAACTGTCCAGATATCTTCTTAAGTGTCTCGATATGAAAAACAACGACACCCAGCGCACAAAGCGCACGCAACTCATCTAACCCCGCAAAATGCCTCTTCTCGGAACCCATGCCATTATTATAGGACAAGAAGCTCGGTAGTGCTTATGAATTCATTTTCGAGCAGTTATTTTTAGAGGGCAAAGAGACAACTTTTTACCCGGTCTTACAAATGCACCTGCGACTTCTGAAGTATCGGCAAACAAATTCTTACTTTCTAAAATGCTCGTAATCGCAAGCTCAGCCTTTGACTCTAATGTAGGTAAAACTGGATATACGGAATTGACCTCGCTCCGAGTGACAGCCTCAGAGTGTCGAGGGATTTCTTTCACTTCGCCTTGCGCCCAACTGAGATGGGCAAATAGAAATAATTGAGGGAGCATAGCGATTATTATACACACCGTCCCCTGAAATGCGCTAGCGATGAACAAATCAGTGGCCGCTTGAAACCCTGAGAGTATACTGTGAACCATGTTTCAACCGAAAACCTATCGAAGTGGCTACTTAAAAGTGACAAACGGGCACGAGCTTTATTATGAAGCTTGTGGAAATCCTAAAGGCATTCCCGTTTTATTTGTGCATGGAGGCCCGGGCGGCGGCTTCAGTGACCACGATAAGGTTTATTTTAATCCGAAAAAGTACAATATCATTTTCTTCGATCAACGAGGGGCGGGTCGTAGTAAACCCTTCGCAAGTTTGAAGAATAACAAAACTCAAGATCTCGTCGAAGACATCAACCGTCTTTTAGATTTTCTGGAACTCAAAAAAGTTTTTCTTTTTGGCGGATCATGGGGTTCGACGCTTTCTCTTGTTTACGGCATCCAAAACCCAAAGCGCCTGAGCGGAATGATGCTACGAGGGATTTTTCTCAGCACCCAAAAGGAATGCGACTTTTATCTCAAAGGAGGTGGCGCAAAGACCTTCTTCCCCGAAGCCTGGGAACGTTTTTGCCGAATCGTCCCGAAGCGATTCCATAATGACCCCGCTCGCTACTACTTAAAGCAGATGCAGTCTAAAAATGAGAAGGTCAGCGATCGCTACGCCTACGAGTACGCTTACTACGAACTCTCGATGTACAAACTTTTCATGAGCGACAAAGACATTCGAGCTTTCCTAAAAGTATTTGACTACAGAGCGATGGGAACGATCGAATGCTACTACGTCAATCACCGTTGTTTTTTAGAAGACGACTACATCTTAAAAAACGTTTCGAAGATTTCCCACCTTCCCATTTCCATTGTCCATGGACGCTACGACGTTTTAGTTCCCCCACGCTGCGCGTATGAACTTCACAAAAAATTGAAGAAGAGCAAACTCCAAATGGTCACGGCCGGACATGCCTCGTCCGAACCGGAGATTTTTAAAGTGCTCATTTCCGAGATGAAGCGCTTCGAAAAAATTCTTTAGTAACCCTTCAAAGTAATTCCCATCAGATACCTGCGCTGCGAGCGTTCGTGCTAAGTCACTAACAAATCAGGCTTCGCAGGAATAATGCGCTTTCCCCTCTCTTCTTTGTAGAGGTGTAGCACCCACCTGCCTGCTACACTCGCCCGCAACTTTTTCGAAACCTCAATCAGCTGATCACAGCCACAATTATAATCAGGCAATCTCCCACCGTAACCTTCGGCAGGTTGCGGCAGCACGACGGCACCCCCAAGGCATGCGAAACTAATGTCGGCAGCGGTAAATTTGTCTCCCATCAGATAAGGACGACCGTCAGAAAGCTTTTTCTCCACCGTTTCGAACTCTTTGAAGATGTGACCGATCCCCTTTTCGACTGCCTGTGGGGTGACCGCAAGTCCACTCAGAATTTGCTGACGGCAACCCCGAAATAGAACTTCAAACGCCTTCGCTTGAAGCGGAGAAACGTTTCTTCTCGCAAGATCGATAATGACATCCGATTTATTTAAAACGTTGTAGTAAAAAAGTCTTCGCGTATGGGGCCCGAGATACTTATTGTAATGTTCATCCAACGCTCTCACTTCCGCATTCGGAAAAAGTTCTTCCCCGGCCTTTGCAAATCGCGACGACAAATATTCCATAATAGCGGACGATTTGATGAGCGTTTGGCCCTCATCCGTTCTGACGATGGGAGTAGAGAATTTTGTCGAGTGACTATCCGCGCCCCCTTTCAGCCCCACTACGAATGGAGTTCGAAACCAATGCAAAATAGGCATCATCGGAGTTTCGTAATAAGGAACACCCAACCTGTCCATCGTCCAACGCACTTTTTCTACGTAGTGCGAAAAACGAATAGACCAAAGATGAAAAGGGCGAGAGACACTGACTGGATTCAAGGGGAACCTTCGATAATCTAAACGCCGCATGCATACCATTGGACCCGAGAATGAAACAAGTCCATACTTCTCTCGGAAACTATGTGCGATAATAGATACGATTGTCCCGGGATTAAGTCCCTTTCACCATTGAACAAAAGGTTCGGTATGTTTCAATGTAAATACTTAGAGGTCGTTGCGAACTGTACTGCGGGACATCCCCTTTTATTTAGAGAAAGAACATCATGGCAAAATATCTCATTTCATTCCCTAGCGCCGCAATGAAAGTCCCCAAGAGTGAGTTGGAGACGGTGGGACGAGACTCACATACAGTGATACGGGAAGCGAAAGCCGCAGGCGTCTATGTTTTCGGCGGCGGAATTGATGAATCGGTCCCGCCCGTCTTAGTCGCTGCCGACGGCACATTTGCAGAAGGAGGTTACCCGTGGGCGCCTCCGCTCAGCGGTGGACTGCTTGTTCTAGAATTACCGTCAAGAAGTGAGGCGATCGCATGGGCCGCACGTATCGCAAAAGCGTGTCGTTGTAACCAAGAGCTTCGAGTGTTCGGCTATGATCCCGAATCGTAAAGAATCGCGGTCGTCCATCTTTTTCGCTTTTCCGGAAATCAAATTGCTGAACTTTGGGACCTCGGAGTTCCCACTTCAAAAGACTCCCCCTACGAAAACGGAATGTTTTGACGATGACGCCCGCCCGTCTTTGAAAATACCGCCTCACGTCAATATGTCGCGAGCTCCATATTCCTGAGCTCTCCCTACAGCGATTAAATTCCGATAATACTAGGATGAAATTTGCGACGATATTTCGTATTTTTGCCCTCGGTATTTTGCTAGTGAGTTGCGGCGCGACTGAGCTTGGAAAATTTTCCATTTCCTCAGTGAAGAGTAGCGATCAGCAAGTCACTCTGGAATGGACTGACTCGGCTAATGCACTCAACTACCAAATCCGTTACGGGACCAACTCCAGAGAATTCACAACCATTGCCACTAAGAAAGCAACATCGCCTTATCCAGTAACAGGTCTTGCAAATGGTACAAAATATTATTTCATGGTCACGGCCGAAAACGGGCTCTTAACTCTCGACGCCAATGAAGAAGTCTCCGCGACTCCGAGTTCTTCCACCGCAGCGGCGCCGTCGCTGGTAAGTCTCACTCCTTCTAACCAATATGTAACTTCGAGCGCTGTATCGGTCGTCGCGACTTTTGATAAAAGTGTTTCAGCACTTTCGGCAAGTAATTTTGTGATCACGGGGAACTGCACCACACCTCCGACAGTCTCTTCCGTCACCATGTCGGCTGGCGATACCGTTGCTACCGCAAGTCTTGCGGGCGGTACTTGTAGTGACGGTCAAACGGTTATTGTCTCCGTTGATCCGACTACGGTGAATTCTTCGTCGGTTGCGGGCACAGGAAGTGTATTGTCTCGCACCTACACGGTGAGCACCACCGGCCCGACAGTCACGCTTGGCACTCCCAGTTCTGTGAGTATGTTCAGTACAGATTCCGTTACGATCGCGTTAAGCTTTGCCGACTCCATTGCAGCAGGAACCGCACTTACCGGAAATTTAACGGCGATTGGGGGTGGTGTGACCTACACGGCACTTAGCGGAACTCCGACTTGCAACATCGCAGTCGGCGGAATTACCACAGCGGGTGCCACCGTTACTTTAAGCGGCTGCTCAGGAGTGGGAACGGCGAATATCACCGTCGACGCAGGAATCTTACAAGACAGTTTAGGAAATCTTTCGGCAGCTTCCTCAGCCAGCGCCACTATCACGATCACCGCCGTGAAGAGAATTTTCGTCACGACCTCCACATTCAACGGAAATTTAGGAGGGCTCTCCGGAGCAGATTCCAAGTGCAACGTAGACGCAAATAAACCCAGTGGAAGTTCTTCAACCTATAAAGCATTGCTGAATGGAAATAATGCGACGTCAACAGGTGTCGCGTACTACCGGTCCAACGGCACAACTTTAATCGCGACTGCTACGGGCGGAAACCTGTTGGGTTCATCAGCGCTGACAAACGCAATTAACGCGAGTGCCGCCAACGTTTGGACAGGGGCGACCTCTAACTGCTCTACCTGGTCTAGTAATTCAGGTGCAGTGAATGGCACCATCGGGTCCGCAGCGTCCTCTAGCGCAACCTATTGGAGCGCTAGTTCTCCTAACTGCTCCGGGTCCAGGTCACTTTACTGTGTTGAGCAGTAGGATTGGGCGGGACGATGAGAAGCGTCGGTCACACGCCTGATCGGGTGGACGCACATCGAAGCGTTTGTTACCCTAAACCTATGAAATTAATCAACGCACTCCTCTTTGTTTGTGTTTGTCTAACGAGTTGCGTGACAAAACCTAAAACAGAACAACAATCTGGGATGCCACGCATTCACAATTTGGCGCCTGATTTTATTGAGTACTGGAATCAAGTAAAAGAGAAACCCCTCCCCAAACAAATTCAGAAGCTTAAATCTGACTTCCTCGTTAAATTCCCCCAATTTTACAATTACAAGATTGGGAAGTGGGAAAGGTCCGGTCAAAAAGCCGACGAAGAATTCGGCAAGATAATAAAAGAATATCCTCAGCTTGAAGCCAATTTTATAAAAAAAACCGATCAAGTGACAGAGACTTTGAATATTACTCTCGCTTCTTTCCTAAAATCGTTTCCTGAGATGAATCAGGATTTTGATGTTTATCTCACTCATAGTTTTGGAGAAATGGACGGCGGCACAAGAAATATTGGTGGGAAAATCTATCTAATCTTTGGGATCGACGGGATGGTGAATTATCACAAAGGCTTTACCAGCGAAATTCCATTTTTCCATCACGAACTGTTCCACATTTATCACGGCCAATATTTTCCAGAAGAACAAGTGATTTGGATCGCACTGTGGACAGAAGGTTTAGCCAGTTACGCCTCTCAAAAACTAAATCCAGAAGCCTCAATGAAGGATTTAATCTTAGATCTGCCAGAAGGAATGGTGAGAAAGATTGACAAAAGCTTGGATGAACACTGGGCAGACTTAACTAAAAAACTGAATTCAAAAAGTGACATTGATTACGAAACTTACTTTTTGATGTCATCAAAGGATAAAAAAATCGTTCCTCGTGCAGGATATTACCTAGGCTATTTATTGGCGAAAGAAGTTGGGAAAACCAAATCAGTGAACGAAATGGCACAAATGAAGCCTAACGAAGTCTTACCGCTATTGAAACTGGCCCTTAAAACAGTACGAAAAGAGAAAACAAATGAAAAACCAAACAAAAGTAGAACGAAAATCCGATCGTGAACTCGTCGCCTCTCGGATCATCAGTGGGGCAGCAAGCATCGTGTTTGAGGCATGGGCTAAACCCGAGATTTTTAAGAAGTGGTGGATACCGAAAACAGCGCCCATAAAGCTCGAGTCTTGCGAAATGGATATTCGAACCGGCGGAAAATATCGCTTAAAAATGAGTATGAGCGATCAAACTATGGAATTTTTCGGTAAGTATCTCGAGGTCACTCCAAATTCCCGTTTAGTTTGGACAAACGAGGAAGGCGGAGCAGACGCCGCAGTCGTCACCACTGTGACCTTTGAAGAAACCGAAGGCGCGACTCGGGTCACCGTGCAGGATCTCTATCCTTCAAAGAAAGCACTCGACAACGCTATCGCGACGGATTCTACCGGCGCACTCCCGGAACAATTGGAGCAACTCGCACAGCTCATCGCGGCAGGATAAAAGGAAAAAAGCGCACACCCGCTACTTATTCAGCTGAAAAGTAGATGGGCACCTTTTCTCTTTTTGGTGTGCATTGCTAATGTCTATGTCGAAGTATCTTGGAGGACGCATCAAAGGCTCTTAAACTTAAAACCTTATTGCCTACCATCTCTTTTTACCCTGCACGTGCAAAGTAAAACGCGCATTTGACAAGCCTGCTCTCTCGCAATAAGTTCCCTACTCTTTACGTCATTTGATGATGTCTGGGGCGGTAGTTAAGTTGGTTATAACGTCTGCCTGTCACGCAGAAGGCCGCGGGTTCGAGTCCCGTCCGCCCCGCCAGATTTGAGTCAGCACGACAGTCTTCTAAAACATTGAAATCCAGTATAAAATAAGGACTCGTAAATAGTTTTTCCGTTTGACTGCGTAAGCTTTTTCCCTAAAAATCACAAACGCTTTTATGTGACCCTTTTGGGTTGCCTACATTTAACTAAGGAAACCAACCATGAGTGCAACACGCATCGTAAACGACTTCAGTATCCGAGTCGCCACTGCAAATGGAACAGGGAGTCAAAGTTCGAATAGTCTCCTTTTTAAATCCCTCTTTCGAATGGGAATTGGCGTTTGCGCCAAGAACATGTTCCCCAGTAATATTCAAGGGTTACCTACTTGGTTTCAAATCCGAGTGAGTACTAAAGGTTACCAAGATCTTCGTGAAAACGATGATATCGCCGTTTTGATTAACCCCGAAACCGCTAAAGAAGATATTGCTTCGATGCGTCCAGGGACCACCATCTTTTACAATTCTTCGGTCATTAAGGTCGAAGATTCTCAGAAAAAACCTGGGCAAGTCTACTATCCGATTCCGGTTGAAGAGTTGGCCAAAAAGCTGACTGACGCGAAACTTCGCCACCTTTTAAAGAATTTATTCTACGTCGGCGTGCTCTCGAACCTCTACGGTATCGAAGAAGATGTCATGAAAAGCGTCATCAAAGACACTTTCCGTGACAAACAATCCGCTATCGACGCTAACGTCGGCGCCTTGCAAATCGGAATTGATTACGCCAAAGCGAATTTGAAAAAAGAAGACAACTATGCTTTCGAACGTTCTAACGTCAACGACGGCAAAATCATCATGGAAGGAAACGCGGCTGCCGGCCTCGGAGCCGTCTACGCAGGTTGCACCGTCCTTGCTTGGTATCCGATTACTCCGTCTTCCTCACTCGCCGAATCTGCTGAAGCGTACATGAAAAAATACCGCGTCGATAAAGACGGTAAAAATAAGTACGCGGTCGTTCAGTGTGAAGACGAACTTGCTTCTATCGGAATGGTTCTCGGAGCTGGCTGGGCGGGCGCTCGTGCGATGACGTCCACTGCAGGTCCTGGGATTTCTCTGATGAGTGAATTTATCGGACTTTCTTACTACGCCGAAGTTCCCGCGGTGATTGCAAACGTTCAGCGTGTTGGACCCTCGACCGGTCTTCCGACTCGTACCCAACAGTGCGACGTGCAAATGTGTGCGATTGCTTCTCACGGCGATACGAAGCACATCATGCTTTTCCCATCGACTCCTAAAGAATGCTTCGAGCAAATTCAAACATCCTTTGATCTTGCTGACCGTTTTCAAACGACGGTGTTCTTCATGATCGACTTGGATCTGGGGATGAATAGCTGGGTGACCGATGAACTCATCTACACCAAACCCAAATACGATCGCGGAAAAGTTCTAAACGCCGAACAATTGAATGAAATGAAAGACTGGGGCCGTTACCTCGATATCGACGGAGATGGAATCCCTTATCGCACCCTTCCCGGCACAAACCACATGAAAGGTGCTTTCTTCACTCGAGGTTCGGGACATGACGAATACGCTCGGTACACGGAAAAACCCGATGCGTATATTCGCAACATGGATAGACTTTTGAAAAAGTGGGAAACCGCAAAAACAGTCGTTCCAAAACCTGTGATTACCGGCGATAAAGCTGCAAAAACGGGAATCATCGCTTACGGAACGACCGACCACGCAGTCCGCGAATGTCTTGATCGCATGCCAAAAGCTCCGATTAAGTATTTGCGCCTGACGGCCTATCCTTTCACTCCCGAAGTCGAAGACTTCATCAAGAGCTGCGACACGGTTTATGTCATCGAACAAAACCGCGATGCTCAGATGAAACAACTCATCGACGCGGATTTACCAGGGTACCAAAATAAATTGAAAAGCATTCGATACTACGGCGGATATCCAATCTCAGCTGATCTTGTCGAACGCGAACTTAGCCAAAAGATGGGGAGATAACCATGGATACGAATTGTAATCGAATTGGACTCGGTAAAGCAGACTACTCCGGAAAACCTTCGACACTCTGTAAAGGGTGCGGACACGATTCCATCACCGCTTGTATCATCGAAGCGTACTACCAAATGGGAGTGCCTCCTTACGAAGTGATGAAGTTCTCAGGCATTGGATGCTCTTCCAAAACCCCAACCTACTTCGTCGATCGAGGTCATGGATTCAATACCGTTCACGGTAGAATGCCCGCCGTCGCAAGTGGTGCAAATATCGCCAATAAGAAAAACACAGTCATCGGCATCAGCGGTGACGGCGATAGTATGAGCATCGGTATGGGACAATTCTGTCACGCTGTTCGTCGAAATATCGATATGGTTTACATCATCGAAAACAACGGCACATACGGTTTGACCAAAGGCCAGTTCTCAGCGACGGCCGATAAAGGTTCGAAAGCCAAAAAAGGGTGGTCGAATCCTTATCCAACGATTGATCCTTGTGCGGTTGCGATTGAGCTCGGTGCGACGTTTGTGGCTCGCTCGTTCTCGGGAGATCGGAAACAAGTTATTTCGCTCATCAAAGCTGCTTACGCTCATAAAGGCATCGCGGTTTTGGATATCGTTTCTCCCTGTGTCACCTTTAATAATCACGAAGGCAGCACGAAGAGCTACACGTTCGTTAAAGAACACGATATGCCTCTTCACGAATTAGGTTTTGTGCCTTCATTTGACGAAATCACAACCGAAATCGCAGACGGTGAGACAAAAACGATCGAGCTTCACGATGGATCCAAATTAAACATCAAGAAGTTAGCAAAAGACTACGATCCGACCGATAAAATGTCCGCGATGAAGATGATTCACGACACACGCGCAACGGGCGAATTGGCGACAGGCCTTTTATACGTTGTGACGGATCATCCGGATCACAATACGCTTCTGAACTTGTGTGAAACTCCGCTCTGCAAGTTGACTGAAGCGGATTTAGATCCCGGACCAGACATCATTGCTAAATTAAATAAAGCGATGAAGTAAGTCTCGATTACTCGAAATTAAAAAGCCCCTGCTAGAGATTTTCTAGCAGGGGCTTTTTTTTAAGCTTATTGACGGGCGTCGTAAGTAGCGCGGAGTTCTTTTACGGTAGGTAGGAATCGTCCCACGCGAACGGCGATGTTTGCGTACTCATCGCTGTAGTACGGAAGATGGAGACTGACTTCTCCGCCTTTACGATATTCGGCGACGTTTATACCTACGATCATTGCGGCATTATTTTCCATAACGAACATCGGGCCTCCTGAAGAACCGCGACTCGTGTGGCAATCGTGCAAAATAAAGTCTGTGTTGACTGGGCTTCTCACATTGCAACCAAAGTGCGCTCCGGCGGTTCTGCCTTCCATGAAATCGCCTGAGTAACCTGCGACGGAAACCGTCGAATAGTTATCTCCGTTGCCAAAAATTCCCCACCAGCCGACGGTGTCCCCAAGATTTTCTTTTAAAAGCATAATCGCCCAGTCGTCCGCACGATAGTTGTCGGGGTCATTGGTTCCCCACCAGACGTGGACGATTTGCGATTGGTAGGCGCTCGAGCCATTAACCATATTCGGTAAGAAATGGTTGAGGTCTGTTCGAAGCTTTTTAGTTGCGGGATCAATCACGCAATGCGCTGCAGTTAGGACGAGATTTTTACTGACCATCGGCCCGCTGCAACCAATGTTTTCGAGATAGCCTAAAGCAGACCAAGGATAAGCATTGCTAGTCACAGCTAATCTCTGATCCGCACCAAAGGTATTTCCGAGCGTCTTCAGACGCGGAGACGGTTCGTTCCAAGCGGCAGAAAGGTTTAAACTAAATAAGAATAAGATGATCGCAGAGCGATAAGAAGTCGATTTCATTTTTTCCCCCAATTGAAACACAAGTACTGAAGGGGAACTCAGCTGTCAAAAAATTTTAAGCGGAATTTATTTTTTCGACTTTGGGGAGAAGTAGTAGCGAATTTGTTCTTTTGTTGACTCACTTGAGATAGTCAGGACGGGTTTGCAGTCGCCTCCGACAATCTCGTAGGATGAGAGTGGAAGATCATCTCTGATAACGATGCTTCGAAGGGGTGGCGTTAAAACAAAGCCTTCTTTCAACAGCTCATCAACAATCGCGTAAATTTTTCTCGCACGTTCGGGCTCGATAAAATAGTCGGTGATGTAACCGTTGTTATCCAATTGAGAGGAAAGTCTTTTCGAAGTTTTTCTGTTTTTTTCCTCCAATTCATACCGAGCTTCCCCTTGAAGGACTGGCCCCTGTTTTTCAATTAAATCTTCTTCTTTTTGCTTGATTCGCGCTCTGAGTTGCGCCGCAGTTTCGCGAGGATACGCGAGGGAGTAACCGGTATTCCCCGAACCGACGGGGGCCAAATTTCTGATGACATCCTCAATACCGGTAACCCCGACCGGAATGCTTAGAATTCCGTCGCTCAGAGTCCAGCCACCCGTCTTTGTAACTCTGGCTTCGATAATGCTCGTTTTTGCGATGGAAAATTGATCCAATGTGGCTTCCACCTTTTCTAAAGTCTCGAACAGTTTCGAAAATTCACTTCCGAAGTTGAGCTCAGTCGACATCGAGAGATTGATGTGATGTTTCAATCTCAGTCGACTTTGAATCGCTTTGTACTTCTCTAGGTTTTTTCTGTAATCAGAAATCTTGGGCATTTTTGAAATTAAAAAATCTGCAACATCTTTGAAAGCGGTATCTTCTCCAATCAAGACGGTTCCATTTTCAAAAGGACCGTGAATTTCTTTACCCGGTCTGAATTCAACAGATTCGATAGGAGAGTCTAAGGCAGTCATTTCAGGAAGCTTCGAAAGGCCATCCACAAGTTTTGTCTGCTTGAGATAACTTTCCATCGTTTCGTTCACGTCATGAGGAACGAACGACGGAATCACCCGTTTAATGCCAGCCCTCCGCAAACTCTGAGCCTTTTCGCAAAACTGAGTTCGTTCCAGTGAGGTTTGATAGCTTTCGGACAAGGACCTGCCAAAATGACCGGTCCCATGAAATTCAAAACTTTCAGAATCTTTTTCCCCTCTTGTTAAAGTAAGGTTTTGAATTTTGCTATCATGAAGCGTTGAGATGCGATCGGTATTTACCGTATAATCCGCAAAGATTTTGTTACGGGTATCGACGTTATGCGAGAGAACCAATGATTTTTTCAAGGGATGTAGCGAAAACGCAACGGGTTCCCAAACCTGACCTAAAGCCAACTGAGGAGGCTTCGTCTTCGGAGAAAAATCATTGTACTGAGGAGAGCTGAAAACTTCGATGAGTTTATGGTCTTTATCGAAATGCAAAATCACTTGCGACCGTCGCATATCATTCTTGTCATAGACCGTTCTGCCGGTACAAAGAGTATAATAAGTGCCCCCTTTGTCTTTTATGGTAAACATCGCTTCAGCGCGGGCGTTGGTGAACTTGTTCAAGACTAGTCGCTGATCGTTACCGGAAGGGACGTAGTCCGGAAATCCCTCAATTTTGTAGCACCATTCCTTACCGACTGCGATTCTTGCAAGTTCATCTCTGCTATGATCAATGAATGACGCAAGTTCATCGTGTTCTTTCATCCATTTCAACGCTCTTGTTTGTTCTTTGAATATCTTGTACTCAGCAGGAGGAATCCCAACGGGTTTTTTGATTTCTTTCTTAAGACTGTCCAAATGAATTTCTAGCGCGCGGGAGTTTTGAAAGAATGTCGAAAACTCAGCTCTGAATTCACGCTCAATCTCTTCTAGCCTTTTGTTCTTCTCTCGAACTGTTTTAAAAAGAGCTTCTTGCTGTTCTTCAAAGGGGATGAGGGGCTTTACGGCATAGATTTCTTCGCCGGCACGCTCGCGCTTCCGAGTCGAATCGGGTTCGTGCGCTCTCGGCTCTGCCCAGATTGATCCCGTAGACAAAATGAAAACTAAAACTGGGTAAAACCAGTAGTTCATCGTTTACCTCTATAAATTAAAAGGTGATCGTCGTTTCGGCCATCGCGCCCGAAAAGGCCAAAACCTGTCGGCACATTCCACCTGCGCATTGCGGGCCACCACTCGTTTGACCGACAAAGCCTCGAGCGACAAGGCTCCCGGTTCGGTAGCTAGCGCCGACACTCGGAAAGTGTTGTCCTTGGGCGTATTCATTGGTGGGGACGTATTCGTAGCCTAGAGTTGCATTAAACTTTTCTGAGAAGGTGTAGGTGAGAGCCGCGACGTATTTGTCTTCTTCGCCGTAAAGTTCGCCTTTATCTAAATTCGTACGACCAAATTGTTTACGAACCGATAATTCGATAAATTGGCCGGGTGCTGTGCGAAGCTGTCCCTTCCCTTGAACGTGCATTAGATAATAATGGTTTGGCACCCAACGGTAACCCGCTTTGCTCTCGAGCTCCGCGTGATTTGGGAGAGGAATTTTTGTGCCGATGATGGGATGATTTACAATGCCTCGCTCTTCGCGGTCGTCGGCGAGTAAGTACGAGCTATAAACTGTCGCGCGACTTTGTCCGATTTTTCTTTCTCCATACAGTCTGAAGGCTGAGACATCTTTGGTGTGTACTGAAACAATCAAATCATCTTCGAGTGTCGGAACGCGATTCCAATCGAGATCGAGTTTGCGATAATCTTTGACTTCAAGCTTTGCTTTCCAAGGCGAAGGCGACCAAACAAGTGAGGCATATGAGCCGTAACCCGTGGGTTGCTCGGCTTCAGTGCCGCCAAGACGTTTTGTCGAAAGCAGCATATTGGATTCGGCATAGAGATCCACTTCATCAAAAAGCGACTTATCAAAGGTCACACCCACGGTGTGTGAATTTCTCTCGATGACGCCCGAACCATCGGTTTGATCCAAAACGCCCACATAGTGGCCCGACACTTTCGTCGCATTTCCTAAATCTCCTCCTACGGACGCGGCTGCGAGGTAAGCGCTGCGACCCTGCAAAGGATTCGGATTCGGCATCGGATTAATCGCAACGGGAGATTTCAAGACATTGATCCGCCCGCCCACAGCCGTCATGCGAAAGCGATCCGGATGATAGTTCGCGGCAACTCCTTCGACCGTGTTATTAATGCCGAAAGTCGAATTATTATAGAGCGACAACGCGAGACCTTTTCCAAACTCTTGGTTTGTGTCTCCAAATTTTAAATCCCAGTCATCTCTAACGATCGAAATCGTCTTTTTTTCTAGCGTAAAGATTCGATTTTGCGATGTATCGCCCGTCGTGGCGTAGCGATTTGTAAAGTTGAGATCGCCCCCTAAAATTCCGTATTCTCCTCGGACGGTATCTTCATGTAAAAAAAGATTCGTCGGAATCGATTCGGCATCCTGTGGGTCTTTGAAATTTGAAAAAAGGAGATGATCCGTCGCTGTGACGCGGGCATTCGTCGTCGTCTCTACCGAGATACTCGATTCGTCCGCGCGTGTGATGAAAGAGAGTGTGAGAAGCGTTACTAGAATTCCAAAATAAAAAGGCATAGAAATTATTTTTTACTGCTCACCGAAGTTTTGATTTCGGAGAACATATTCTCGCTGAATCCGTTAAAGACATTCAGCATCTCTCCTTTTGAACTGAGTAAAACTGAAAAAGGAAGCGTTTTTGTCTCTTGGTACTTGCTAAAAATTTCGTGCTTGGGATCCATGACGACGGGGAATTTAAACTGATACGCTTTTAAAACGGATTTCACATCGCCTGCCGTATCCGCGGTGTCGACATTCACGGTCAGGATATCTAAAGCGAGGCCCGTGTCGGCTTCCATCTTCTCTTTCACCATTTTTAATTCTTCCATACACGGCGTACACCAGCTGGCCCAAAAACAAACGAGAAGCTTGCGGTTTTCTTTTAAGTAATCCTGAAGTTTGGCGCGGCCTCCGCTCAGTAACTCCCCCTGAAAGTTAGGAGCGACGCGGGCAAAGCTTACAGACGTGAGCACTAAGATTGAAAGAACCAGTTTAAGCATAGATTTTTCCTCTCATGGAATGAGTTCGTGAAGTTTAGCGAATACTTTGTCGAGATCCATCATGTCGTTGGGGAATTTTTGAAGGACTGATCCAGATGAATTGAGAATGACTGCTGCGGGAAGTTTACCACTCATATCAATATACTTCTTATACGTTTTATATCTCCAAGGGTCGTTCACCATCGGAAAACCTGAATTTAAAGTCTGCGACCATTGTTCGGTAATCGCAAGTGTCGGTTGGTCGCTCAGCTGCAAACCGCAAGGGACATAAATCGTAATATTGAGTCTGTCGGTTCGCCCGGCAAACTCGCTTCGGTAACGATCTCTCAGTTCAGGAATTTCGTGGTTACAAGCCGCACATGGAGGTCCACCAAAAACATACAAGTTAATCGGGTCCACTGCAGTTGAAGTCGTTCCGGGAGTCGTCACAGGAATTGGCACATCGGTGGGTGCAGAAATACTTTGCGTCGATTTTTGTCGTTGGCTCGGAGGAATTCCGCAACTTAAGACGATGAAAACGCTGGCGATAAAACTCACCAAAGCGAATTCTTTGTTAAATAGGAATTTTTGGATCATGTCTCTCTATTTTACCGCTCGAAAGCCCGGTTGACTGTGGATTGTAAGGGATCTCGTTAGCAGGTGTTTCGATAAGACCACCGTCATTGCGAGGAGCCGAAGGCGACGCGGCAATCTCGCCGATAACATGGTGAGATTGCTTTGCTCTAAAATCTGTCATTGCGAGGGTGCGCAGCACCCGCGGCAACCTTTGTGTGCTGAACTGGGAAG
>CALCZU010000027.1 GCA_937903155.1 uncultured Bdellovibrionales bacterium | reverse complement strand
TAAGTGTTAGGGATGTCCTGTCACACGCTGTTAGGTATGTCTTGACTCCGAACAGGCTTCGCCTCCTCGCAATGACGGGGAGAAGTAATCTCAAACAAGGGGAAGCAACGCGCTTACGCTCCTCGCAAAGACGGCGTTCCGCGTGACACTATAAATAAGACTTCAAAATTTTTTCCTGTAGAGAAAACATTCGTTTCTCTTCTTTCCGACTCAACTCGTGGTCATATCCAAAAAGATGCAAGAGTCCGTGCACGGTTAATCGTCTAATCTCTTCAGGATAAGAGTTTTCCCAAATCGGGACTTGTTCGCGAGCGATCTCCGCGCAAATCAGAAGATCTCCGATGTCTGTCATAATCGAAAAAACTTGTTCGCCTTCTAATCGAGAAAATGAAAGGACATCTGTCGCTTTGTTCTTTCCACGGTACTGAGAGTTCAGTCTTTTAATCTGAGCTTTTGAGAGAATAGACACGCTCAACAGATGAGTCTGATTTTTCTTCAAATGTTTCCGCATCAAAGAAGCGGGAAGGGCGTTCAACGTTGCCTCAATCGACCATCGAATATGTTTCTTTAAGTACGCTGGAAAATTCTTAGGCGCAGAATAGCTCACGTCGAAAATGTAGTCTTTGACCTTTAATCTCACGAGCTCGCCGATTTTTTGGGTGAGGAATCCGCAGCGGTCTGGTTCAAGAACTTTTTCTGCCCAGGATATTCGATGCGATGGTGGTAGAGAGATACAAGAGTCCGCGTGAAATTTTCTTCAATGATCTTCAGATCGCTAATCGTCAAATCACAATCTGTGAATTGCTCTTCTAGAAAGCGTTTGGTGATAATACTGTGGACCATCGCTTGGATTTTTGAAGGCGTCGGCTCTGAAATCGAGCGAGTAGCGGCTTCGCACGCATCTGCAAGCATCACAATCCCGGCTTCACGAGTCTGAGGTTTCGGACCTGGATACTTAAAGTGAGATTCTTCTACGAGTTCGACTTCTGGGTTCTCAAGGGACTTTGCCTTATTGTAAAAAAATGAAGCGACGGTCGTGCCGTGATGCTGTTCAATAATATCGACGATTTTAGCTCCTAAACTATATTCTTTTCCGAGTTTTACCCCGTTTTTGACGTGAGAGAAAAGGATTTTCGCCGACATGCTGGGAGAAAGCTGATCATGAGGGTTGTTCCCGGGAGTTTGGTTCTCGATAAAATACATGGGCTTCGTCATCTTCCCGATATCGTGGTAGTAGGCCGCGACTCGCGCTAAAAGCGGATTGGCTTTGATATGATCTGCTGCGATCTCCGCAAGACTTCCCACAATGACGGAGTGATGATACGTCCCCGGCGCTTTCATCATCAGTGTGTGAAGTAACGGGTGATGAAAGTTGGAAAGCTCAAGCAATTTTAGACTCGTTGTATAACCAAAAACGACTTCTAGGAATGGAATAATTAAGCTTGTAAACACGGTCGAAAGAAGCCCCGAAGTAATACTTAAAACCATCGTCGCAAGAATCGTCGTCCAATCGACGTGTTGCATGCCCATGCTTTGTAAAAGCGAGTACGCCAAGATAAGGACCGCGCCGAGGAGTCCGCTGAACGCTCCGAATTTAAAGAGATCCGCGCGTTCCTTACAAGTACCGATACTTTGAATCGCCGTCGCCGTGCAAGTGAATGCCCAGATAGAGTAAAAGAAGTTTTGGTCGAGCATATAGCCCAAAACAATACTAATTCCGAAAGCAAAGGTGTATGCCGCTTCCGTTCCCATCAATAGATACAAAATAATTCCGCCTGATGAAAAAGGCAGAATAAATTCGGCGGAGTTTGAAAGACCGAACTGAGAGAACAACAGACGTGTTACCGGGAGAACATACTTTACTAAAATCAGTGAAAGGGCACTGATAGAGAAAAAGAAAAGCGCGTCTTTAAAAGAGAGGTTCCAGATATTGCTTCGGCCGAGAGAAATTTTGAAAAGAAGACTAAAAAATGCAATGAAAATGATGAAATTTAAAGTGAGTCTTTTGAGGCTTGCTTTAAAGGAACTTAAATTTCTCAGCTGCTGCAAAAGTTCCCACTGTTGTTCGGTGACTCGGTCGCCTTTTCGCAAAATCGTTTGGCCTTCATGTACCGAAAGAATCGGTTGTCGAGTCGATGCAATAATCGAATCGATTCGTTTTTTAGTCAGCGCTTCGTCATACGCGAGGTTGGGAACAATGACGTTTCCGACAAGCTCGAGCACATGGGTCAGTGTCTTCGATTTTGAATCGCGCCCTGGAGGATGCTGCAAAACTTCGCGAGCCTGGTCCAAACTCCAGATTCGCGTCACGTCTTGAATTAAAGTCTCGTGAAGTCCTTGGTTTAATTGTCTAACGACGATCCCGGTACTGTAGTGCAATGGGAAGAGATCGCTCGACGAGATGATTCTTCCAACCAGTATCTCTTGGCCGATTTTCAAAAATAGTTTCTGGATGTTTTCACTAAACTTGTTGTCGTGCAGAAAGAACATTTCTTTGGGGCGTAAAGATTGCCCGGTGAGTTCAAATGTTTTCTTAGAAACAGCATCAAGAATATTCGAGTTGTTCTTGGCACGTTTGCGATCGTTCGAATAATACTCTGAGCGAATCTGTTCAAAGGCTTTTTCCCAACGTTTTAACCAACGTTCGGTGATTCGGTCGTCGTAGTTGTAAACTGGCGGAACTCTTCGAGCTAAGTTTTCGCGATCGGTATTCGAAGACTCTACCGGTTCAATCTCTGCAGAAATCGGAGAAATCAAATCCTCTTCGATGATGTCGCCTAGACGCAATGGGCCCGTATTAAATTTTAAACCTCGAGGAATCGTGACGATGACGGCGAGCGTGCCCGAGAAGATGACGGTATAAACCCAGCGGGCGATATTTCGCCGACGCGTTTTCGCATCTTCACTTAAAAACTCATCTGAGTTTTTGCCTTCGTAGGTATTTTTCAGAAACTGCTTGAAAAACTTCAACCAGCTCGCAGGCTTTCGATTATTTGCAACATTCGGCAAAAGGCATGCTCCTTCATCTATCGTATCGGCACAATCTTCATAGCTTGTAAGCACAAGATACGGAACGGTGCGTAGTGGAATCAAGAGCGTAATAAAGGAAGGGACATCACAAACTTTTCGAGTGAAGAAGATTGCGGGTCCTGTCAGCTGCGTCAGATCCCACTGGCTCTGTCGGCTTTCAATCTGGTGCGGGGAAATGCAGTGGTTGACGCACGTTGTGGTTTGGTTTTCTTCTTTGGAGCCATTGGGATCGGACTCCGCTGCCACCCCCAATCTTCTTCACTCGAAAAGATCGGTTGGACCGGCTTTCTCGTTTTCTTAGGGAAGTGGATAGAGAATGAGGGTTAAGGGAGGGGGGAAACTAACGGGGAAATAAAAAAGGGCTTGATCCGAAGAAGTCTTCGAAACCAAGCCCTTTTTTTGAACTAAAGTAAAATTACTTAGTTGCAGGTGCAGCAGCATCAGCAGCTTTTTCTGCGTGATCAGCAGCTTCTTTTGCAGCTTTAGCAGCTTCTTTACCGGCTTTTTTGCCAGCTTTTGCGTGCTTTTCAGCAGCTTGTCCGTGTTCTTCAACTTTAGCTGCGGATTCTTTTGCTTTTGCAGCTTCAGTTGTAGCTGTTGTGTTTGCGAAACCAGTTACGCCAACGAGGGACAAGAGGCCAAGGCCTACGAGGATATTTTTCATTTTATTCTCCTTGAATAAAGGTTCTACTTTGAAGGCACAACCAAAGGCCTTCCTAAGTTTTTTTATCAACCGCGAACACTAGTTGTAATTTAAAAAAATGGCAACCCTGAAGGTTTGTTTGAATATGCCCCCTTAAGTAACTGGTTTTATAAGCCTCTTTTGGTCCTTTTCTGAGGTGTCTAAGGATTAGTCGGAGGGTATACAAGTTTTTCACCCTCTAAGTGCTTGGAATGATACAGAGTCCTCTGCAAGAGATCCGCGCATTTTGTTACCCCACTATGCGGCCATGGCCGTTTGAAGCCTGAGCGAAGAGAATTTGTCGTTGGCTTACCACTTGCACAATAAGCAATTGATAGAGTCCTGTATTTCACAGGACAGTTTGGATTCAGTGTGAATTCAAATACCAAAAGTTGATGCGAACGTTGTTTTTGCGGAGTTTATGATGAAAAAGATGAATGTTTTGATGTTGGCGAAAGTCGGATTAAGCCTCAGCTTAGTCCTCCCTGGAATCCTTCAAGCAGATTATAGCTTGGATCAATTACAAAAGGATGGCCAGCTGGCAAAAGGCATTCTTCCTGTTTCAAGCAAATTGAAAACGGGTGTCGACAGTTCAGACGACCTAGATGCCGTTATACAGAAAATTAAATCCTACGGCGTTCTTCAACAAGAAGAGCTCGAGAATATCGAAAAAGGTGCTGGTTGGAATAAAAAGATCAATGCCAAAAAAGGTTTGAAATCTAAAATCAAAGCCGCTGAAAAAGATCTCGTCAGTGCGAGAGGCTTAAGTCTGAATGAATTGAGCAAGACCGCAAGTCGTGTGGCTTCTCCATTTAATTCTGGCAATCCTGCGGATTTCAGTACGGGCGACCTTCCACAAGTTTGCCGTAAGGGAGTTGACCTCCAACAATTTAAGAGTGCTTTAGATTCTCACACTGCGGCTGGTAAAAAGTTCGCAAGCAAAGTGCAGGATGTTTTAGAAAAAGATATCAAAGAAAACGAAGCGGATGTGAAAGCACGAACCGCTCAACTTTTCGCAGAATTCGAAGAATTAGCGACTAACCCCAATGGCGATGACCCAAAACTCAAAGCCGAAAAAGTTCCTGGAATTAAGGGCGCTGAAATGAGAAATGCGGAATGGAAAAACGAAATCCTTCCCAAAATGAAAGCGGAAGACAAAGCTTCAGAACTTGATCTCGTTAAAACCGCTTCGAAATTCTTCCAAGCTTTTGCTCCAGCGATTGGAAAAAGCGATAAAGAAATCAGCAAAGTGGCCGCTGAGTTTGCAGCGTCTCTCGAGCAACAAAAGAAGAGCGCAATCGATATGGCTTTGAAAATTGATAAAAAAGCTGTCGCGAACTGTAAAAAACAAAAGCGCGAAGCTGAAAAACAAGTCATTAAGACAAGCCAAGCGTTGGCTGCAAATCCTAACAAGGATGCTCAAGCCGTCGCGTTTGATACCGAAATCATGGCAAACCGCGTGAGAAGCCTTCAATGCAATAGCATTGACGACCGAATCATCGGCATCATGAACGGAGCCGCTTTGTCGAATCCGTTAACTCAAATCGTTACCGAAAAGAGCCCAAAGAAAGTCATGGCGAAAGCAGTGGAAGCAATGCAAGCTTTCGCAACGATGCAAGCTCAACTCGGACAAGAGTTTCAGTCTGAATTAGATGAGTGTTTCGCTGCTGCAACTGCTGCAGACGGTTTAAGCCAAAGAGCTCAAGCCGCTCTTGCTCAAATGCCGCAAGCACAGCAAGGAAAAACTGCGAACGGAGCTTCCTCCCGCAATGCTTCCTTCTCGAGCAGCACTGCACGCAACGGTAGCGGTTCGAACTCCAGTTCTCACAGCTCGAGCTCACGCTCTCGCTAAGAGTCTGAAGTAAACAAAATTAGAAAGACCGGGCTTAAGATTTTCTTAAGCCCGGTTTCTTTTTGCGTGGAGAGTTGCTAGAAAGCAGTCATTGCGAGCGTAGCGAAGCAATCTCGATGCAAAAGGACGTTCTTCTTTACGCGGCGAGATTGCCGCGTCGGCTTCGCCTCCTCGCAATGACGGGTCGGACGCCTAGGACGAATTTTTGACAATGTTTGACGTGATGATCCGTCGTTGATAACTTTATATAAAGCTAACAACGTTTGAGGAGCAGCATGTCGAAAGTACAGAATATTGCAGTCATTGGAAGCGGATCAATGGGCAACGGGATTGCTCAAGTGGGCGCCCAAGCCGGTTTTAATGTCACTTTGTTTGATATCGCGGCCCCCCAGCTTGAAAAGGCGATGGCTTCCGTCCAAAAATCTCTGGCGAAATTGGCCGAGAAAAACAAACTCAAAGATACTCCCGAAAATATTTTAAAACGCATTCATGCGACGACTCAATTCGGCGACATGAAAAACGCAGATTTTGTAATTGAAGCGGCCACGGAAAATCGCGAAGTGAAATTTAAGTTGTTTCGCGACTTGGACGCGTTAATCGCTCCTGGAAAAATTTTAGTTTCAAATACTTCTTCAATTTCGATTACCGAGATTGGTCGACAAACCAAAAGACCCGAACTGATCGCGGGCATGCACTTTATGAATCCCGTACCTTTAATGGCACTTGTCGAAGGGATCAAAGGCATGGCGACTTCTGACGAATGCTTTAAAACGGTCCGCACGGTGGCGGAACAAATGGGCAAAACGTTTATCGAAGCGAAAGATGCTCCTGGATTCGCTGTAAACCGAATCTTAATGCCCATGATTAACGAAGCATTTGTAGCCCTTCAAGAAGGTTTGGCTTCGGCGAAAGATATCGATACAGCGATGAAACTTGGATGTAACTTTCCGATGGGGCCTTTAGAGCTTGCAGATTTCGTGGGCTTAGATGTCTGTTTATTCGTCATGGAAATCTTGCACCGAGATTTAGGCGATACCAAATATCGACCTGCACCTTTAATGAGAAAATATGTCGAAGCGGGATGGATGGGCAAAAAATCGGGGAGGGGTGTCTATGTCTACTGAGCTGCTTTTTAACATCAATGTCGATGGAGTTGAAAGCGGTGTTCTCGGTGCTCAGGTCTCCAAGGCGGGGGAGAGCGATAAACCCTTAATCCACCTTTCGGGTTCGATTGAGAACTGGGAGCGGATTCAAAATTCGCTTCTGATTTTAAGAGCCTCCAATAAGGCGGTTCTTTTACATCTGAAACGCGGTGAAGATTTTTTAGAAGACGAAGAAATCCAATTTCTCTTTTCGATGTTGAGAGATTGGGATCAGCTGACGATTGAAAATTTTATGGAAATTTGTGGCGAGTGGGTGCCGCAAGAATTCCAACCTCTTTTAAGGAACGAAACCAAGATAGAACAGAAATGGGCTGAAGAGTGGCTTGTCGCCAGTTGCGATGAAAAGTTTTACAAATATCCGGGACTTCCCTGGAGAAGTTTTATCCGAAAAACAATTGGTGAAAATTTTACTTTCGCCATTCGCTTTCTGGAACTTGCCGCTGCTCCGGCGACGGAAGAAAATGTGGTGCTGATGCACGACCACATCAAAAAATTTCTAGAAGCGAAAAAAAAAGTCGTCTGTGTCTTTCCAAAGAAGTGGGGTAAACAAGGTGAGCCTCACTAAACGAACCACGCCTATTCGAATCCTTGTCGCAAAACCGGGGCTGGACGGGCATGACCGGGGTGCAAAGGTCTTAGCCCATGCGCTTCGGGATGCCGGGATGGAAGTGATCTACACAGGTCTTCACCAAACGCCTGAAATGATCGTGAACTCTGCGATTCAAGAAGATGTCGATGTGATTTGTGTCAGTATCTTGTCTGGCGCTCATCAAAGAGTTTTTCCGGATATCTTAGATCTCTTAAAGAAAAAAAATGCTTCGGACATTCCGGTGATGGGTGGCGGAATTATTCCGGAAGAAGATATCGCGGCTTTAAAAAAAATCGGCATCAAAGAAGTTTTCACCGCCGCAAGTCCCTTACAAGATGTCGTGAATTTCATTCAAACGCTCTGCGAATAATGTCGGAAAAAACATAATTCCTCCTCGAGAAAAATAATCTTAGAAACGAGGCGCACATTTGTTAACGCGAGATCCTTTCGGGCATCACTCAGTTTCCGTCTCCTTCCGAAGAGTTCAATAGTAACAAACTAGGAGGATTCGATGACTAAAACAATGATTCTATCACTCGTCGTGATGGCGACGGTGATGAGTTCAACGTCCATGGCAAAACTGGCAATTTTTCAAAACAAAGGAAAGCAGTTCCACACAGGTCTGCTTCATAAGCCGAAAAACTTGCAAGGATTGGGCGAAACTCACGTGATGCTCGCAGATTGCGGCACATTACCTGAGCAATTCGACTTGAGAGATCTCAATGTCGTTCCTCCGATTAAGAACCAAGGCAATTGTGGAAGCTGCTGGGCATTTTCACAAACGGCTTCGCTCGAAAGTGCGTACGCGGCTGCCGGCGGAAAAATTCTCGACCTCTCTGAACAAGAACTGGTTTCTTGCGATAAGAAAAACTACGGTTGCAGTGGAGGTTTGTTGAGAGATTTCGATTATCAAATCAAAAATGGCCAAACGGCGGAAGCCAATTTTCCTTACAAAGCTTCGGACTTAAAATGTAAAGCGGGACTTCCTAAAGAAACAAAGGGAACTTCTTTTACCTACGTAGGACAAGCCAATCGTAGACCGACTGAAAAAGAAGTCATGTGCGCTCTTTATCAAAGCCACACGATTCCTTGGATCACGGTTTCCGCGACGAATCGTTGGGGAGGCATGTCTTCCAAATCGGATTCGGTTTACTCCACTTGCGGTAAAGGCCAAACCAATCACGCGATTGGGTTAGTCGGTTGGAAAACGGTCAACGGTAAAGTCGTTTTCAAAATCCGTAACAGCTGGGGAACAAGCTGGGGTTCTGACGGCGATAGACCGGGATCTGAAAAAGGTTACGCAATGATGAAACTCGGTTGCGATAACTTAGGCGAAGAAGTGGCTTTCATCACAACGTCTGCAATGCCTTGCCAACCTCCTAAAGTCAAAATGCCTGCTGAAATCAGCATCGCGAAAGGCGATGAAGTCAGACTCGGCGTCAGACCTGAAGGTGGCGTGGATTACGAATGGTTTGTGGATGCAACTTCTCAAGGAAAAGGAGATTTCATTTACGTGTCTCCTTCTCAGGACACGATCTACAAAATCGTTGCCAAGAATTCTTGCGGCCAAGCAGAAAGCTCGGTTCGCGTGAAGCTCCAAGGCAATCCGTAAAAAATTCAGTCTTTCATGTGAAAGGCGGGCTTCGGTAACGGAGCTCGCCTTTTTTTATTTCTCGACGATAACGCGTGCGGACACAGGGTAAAGTTGCTGTCGAAAAATTTAAGAATTAGAATGTCTGATATGACAAATTCTAGTCTTCCCGCGCTTCAAATTGTGCTTCCTGTCTTTAATGAAGAGGAGACGATTCCTAAACTGCTCTTAAGATTAGATGCGGTGAAAGAAAAACTAAAAGATGCGGCGGTCGTGAGTTATCTTTTTGTAAATGATGGCTCATCGGACGGCACTCGAGCCACCTTAGAATCACTTGCGACAAAGCGCACCGATTTAAGACTTGTTAATCTCCTTCATAACTTTGGTCATACGGCCGCAATCGTGTGTGGGCTGGATCATTTTCAGGGAGATATCTGTGTGGTGATGGATGCGGATCTTCAAGACCCTCCCGAAGTCATTCCGGAAATGTTTGAAGCTTGGAAGCGGGGCGAAAAAACCGTCGTCGCCGAACGCAAAAGCCGCCGTGAAAAGACGCAGTTGATGTTTAAGACGTTTTATTTCTTTTTCCACAAGTTCGCGCGGACCGTACCGCCGATTAGTTTTGGAACTCATTGTCTTTTGGATAAGACGATTGTGCAGCGTTTAAGGGGGCTCAGCGAAAAAAATCGATATTTCCCGGGACTCGTCGCCTATGGGTCGGGAAGTATCTTTCCGGTGCAAGTCGACCGGCATGAAAGAAAAGATGGTTCATCCCGAGTTGGCTATTTCGGTCTCGTCAATTTAGCGGTCACAGCATTCATTTCGTTTTCGAGTACACCGATTCGATTGGTTTCGATTTTAGGACTCACTTCCGCAACGGTTGGAATGACTGCGGGTTTTGTGATTGTCGCCGTCAAACTATTTACGACGCAAGCGATTCCCGGTTGGGCGTCGATGATGACCGTATTGTCTGTCGGTTTTGGAATGCAGCTCCTCTGTTTAGGAATTATCGGTGAATACATCGCGCGGATTTACGACGAAGTAAAAAACAGACCGCTCTACTATGCTGAGAAAGAATCGACTCGCTAACCATTGTTAACGTAATGCTTTTATTAAGAAGTCCCGCGTTGCTAATCATTTGTTGTCTGTTACAAAGATCAAATGAAGATAAACATGGGGTTGTTAATAGGGTTAGTAGGATACGCAAACATTAGCTTCGCAGATGCTCAGTTTCTCAGATGGACTGCAGCCGAAGATAAGAATCCGGAATTGGGACACATCCTAGAAGTCGTTAGACAAAAAACTAATCTCACTTTATCGCCGACAGATTTCATGCCGCTTGAAAATCGCAACTTAGCGCATTCTCATTTCACAATGTATGAGCAGATGGCAGCCGGAGTTCCGATTCGATCTCAATCGATTCGCATTTGGACATCGCTGAAAACAGGCGATGTGATTCAGGTAGAAGTGAATGTCGATGCGCCACCCAAAGTCGACTTAGATGACGCCGCTCCCGAAATGTCTTCGCAAGAAACTACAAAAATTGTTCGCTCGGTCGTTAAAAAGAATTCAGACGACTCCTTTATGAGAAATCTGGATTGGAAAGACTACTGGGAAAAAGGAACCCTAGTCCGAGTCGCGAAGGCAAAAGGGAAACGAGGAATTCACACCGTAAAAATTTCTTTGCAAACGAAGAAAATTTTAGAATCTAGTTACTCTGAGTTTCCGCAAGCGGATTCAGGCAGCTACGCTCCAAGTATTCCTGTGCAAGTTTTTCCGATTTATGAAGAGGTCGAAGGGAAAGAAGGCATTCTTCCCCGAATCAGCAGCGAGTTGAGATATCTTCACTCCAAAGTGAAACGACCTGCATCGGATCCTTACGCTCCTTTGAGAACCGTTCGCTACCAAGATGATATGTTTGATCCGCTCTTGGGATTAACGGCGTTGGGAAGAAGCAAAGGCTACTGGGCTTCGAGTTATTTGAAAGAGCAAGCGAAGAGACTTGTGGGTTTACTTCCAGATACCGACAATAATTTTCAAAACGGCCTTTTGCTTTCGGGAAAATATGCAACGGTGAGCGTGTATCCCGAAGCCGTTAAAGCCTTTCAAAATTTGACTTTTAAACCGGGTATCTCGAGTCAGATGCTTTTTACGACTCAAGTCATGCCCGAGAAGCCGGATCACGAAGAAGTGATTCCACTCTCTGCTTTCTTAGGTCGACCGCTGACTTCAAATGACGAAGCTTGGAATCGGGTGGCGAGACGTCTTCCGGATCACAATCCCGAAACTTATTTTAACGACGGGTTTGATGAGATTCAAGTTTACTGGGCTGTCACTCAGTTATTCGAATCGTTGCAGTCGATGGGTTTTACCGATCCCGAATTG
This sequence comes from uncultured Bdellovibrionales bacterium, assembly GCA_937903155.1. GTDB lineage: Bacteria > Bdellovibrionota > FAC87 > UBA2466 > UBA2466 > CALCZU01. The sequence continues at coordinate 36,867 of CALCZU010000027.1, read as the reverse complement.
TCGACTCGTCCGTTTAACGCCTTTTTGTACAATCCGGACATCTCCTACCGAGACAATGCATTTTACACGGATGACACCATTAACTTCACAACCTATTCCGCGAAGAATACGAACTTTGCTCGTCACAATCCCACCATCTGGCACGAGTTAGGCCATGGAGTGATGGATAGACTCATGGGCGATTACATCCAGTTAGCCGATACGGGGGGTTTGAGTGAAGGTATGGCTGACTTCGTTGCTCAGCTCGTCTTAAACGATCTCGCGGGACAGGTCAGCTATCCCGGTAAAGAGGACGAAAGAATTTTCAATCAAACCGGATTTTTACTAACAAATGAAGTGCATGATGACGGAGAAGCTTACGGCGGCTCGATGAATGACCTTTTAATCGGAGCGATTTCAAAGTTCGGCCGTCCTGGACTGGTCAAAGTCGCAGACCTCACTTTGGAAGCGATGCGATTGACTCGCAATCATCCGCATCTCACCGCAGGCGATTGGTTCGAGCACATGCTCTTCGCAGATTCTTTAGGGAACGGAAACGTTCGCAAAGCCGGCGAGCTGAAAGATCTCGTGATGAAAGCATTGAACGGCAGAAACTTCGTCTTCAACGGCCAGACACCGGCGCTTTACACTTTAAAAAACGGCGATACGGTTGTGACGGATAAAGGACCCGGTTCACGAGGGAATCCGATTAAGCACACGCTGACAGAAACGGAAACGGCCTCTTACTCGCTTGAAGTTTCGTTGAAGAACAGTCCAACATACCAATTTAAATTTCCAGTGACAGTGAAGGTGGTTTTACAAGGAGGCCCGCTCCAGGGTGCCATCCACTGGGTGGACGAAGAGAAGGGACCTTTGACGTATCAATTGGCGAGCGAAAACGACACGGTGAAGATCCCGCTCACTGCCAAAGGAGTTTGCGATGAAATCAACCGCCCCGACAACAGCTGCGTTGATTTTGCGTACGTTCAAATTTGGAATAGCAGCGAGAAAAACAAGCCACAAGCAAAGAAACGCTTCTACTTAAGGGTGTATCCTAAGAAATAGCGTTAAGAAAATCGATTTGGGGGTGGATTAGGGGGACTTTTTGGTAAGTTCCCCTTTTCTTTATAGATGAGGTTGCGCAAAGCGGGAAAGTAGGCGAACCGCTGTTCAAAGGCGAGGAGCCAGAGGAACTCAAGAAGCCGCTGACTACATTCAAGCTGGCGAAGCTTTTGTAAGACAATACATTGTAAAAAGTTAGGGCGACGCGTGGCTCTAAGAAAGATTTTCGATGTTAGATCTTAGAGAAGATACTCGTTATTGGAAGTTACCTACAATCACTACAATTCATGGATTGGCCACGCCCAAATATGGTGGTGGTGACGGAAATAGAGGAATGGATCGAATCGTATTTCTGCGTTTTTCTCAAGATGGCAATTTGCTCGCATTTGCTTACGATAAATCAGACCTTTCTTCCCCTTATGAAATTACAAAAATAGATCCCAAACATTCGCTTCGTATTGCAACACACGGTGGATCTGGAAGTAATACTCAGCTTGGGCGCGGAAAGGGAGGAGACGGGGGTGACATTCAATTAGTTGTCTTAGATGCAAAAGCAAAAGCCTATGTCGAAAGAGCAACGCTGAACGGGAATGGCCTCAAGTTACACGATAAAACAGGCGCTAATCTCATTTATGAGCACATGGGAGGAAACGGAGATTATGTTAGAAGAACAAATTATCAATACCCTCCAGGAAAAAGTGGTTCAATTTCCTTTTTTGATGCAAGCATAATGTCATCAGAATCAAAAAAAATATTAAACCGCCATTACATTCGTAGAACCGATCTGAAATTTAACGAGATTCTTCGAGCGCACGAATAAGCGATTTAATCAGCAACAATTGAGGCGTGGATTTTCTTTCCAGTCTCCGGCTCTTTCAAAGATAGGTTCGTCGAATTGTTGGAACAACGCTTTGCACCCACAATTTCTTGCCGATCCACTTTCACTCCGATCCGAGATCGAAAGGGGTAGATTGGTGCACGTTATGACAATTTATCTTGCCCGATGCCTTATTGCCCTACTGTGAGTTTCAACTTTGGATTCAGTCTTTCAGCGTAATCGAGGAGGCGATCCACGGTGAACAAATCGATACGATACTTTACAATCTCGTTTAGCCTAGCCGGTTCGATTCCCAGTTGTTTGGCTAGTGCGAGTTGGGACATCCTGTGCTCGCGGAGAAAAACAACAAATTGCCTACAAAGCTCAAATTTGAGCTTGTCCGCTTTAGAGGCCGATGTCGGCAATAATCGAACAGGCTCTATTTTTTCCAGTTTCCTTCTAACTCTTTCAAGCTCTTTCTTGTCCGGAAATCCCATTATTCACTCCTATCGTCTCGATAGACGGTAATGACCCCAACGTAAATCTGATTCTCTTCAAGAAGCCAAACCACACGATACTGCTTTTCCTGGTTGTCGATCAAGGTTGCGAAATATTCGAACGGGGTTTTCGTGTCGTCAGGATCTTGGTCTGCGCCATCTAGCTTCGCTACCAGTTCCAAAATCAAGTCATCCGAGATATCAGGATGCTTTTCAACGTGTTCGTCGATGATAACCTTAGAAATTCTTAGCCCGTTAACAGTGATGGGGGCTATATTGTACTCTCGGCGATTCACCAAAAGCATCATACCAAAAATTACAGAATTCTGCAATTTGAATAATTCCAACTATAAGGTTTTGTATTTATTTCAAAATTTCACTAATGGAATAGACAATATAGGTGCCGTCGGCATTATTTGAATGTGGGCTCATCCCTTTTCTAAAAAAGAAATTCTAATAACGCTTATTACTGGTGTATTCGTTTCGCTTATTTTTTTTGGAGCTTTATTTACGATCCGCTAACCCCCTATCTTTTCACTAATCATTTTTTATCTTTTACCACACAAAGTTCGATATTAGATTCAATGTCCTTGCTGGGGGACTTAAGATTATGCTACTCGGGACACTTATAACTAGTTGCGACATTCAGCTGCTTTTGAAAGTTTATTGGGAGAACGAATGCGGATTTTTTATTTAATAGGTTTTTCATTATCATTTTTATCACTTCCCGTCTTGGCAAAATATGTCACACTTTTCGATACGACAGCGGGAAAAAAGTACATTATTTGCAGTGAGAATAAAGGATTTACTTTAAGACAATGTGAGGCAAACGTGGAACTGAGTCTCAAACTTTGCTCGCGCGAGGATTGTAAAAGTTTGAATTCGTTGACAGAGGAATCTTTTTTTAAGCACTTAAAATTAGATACAGGCCCATACTCGAAAGATTTTTCTTCGGTAGCAGTCATAAAAGAGGCCATCCAGATCAGCAGCAACTCCGAAAAGAGAACTAAGTTGGAAGGATGGCTAAAAAATTTAGAACAAATCAATAAATTACGAGAGGATTTGCTTGCAGACAAAATCTCGGGTCCTTACGACGAGGATACTACGAATTTTCGCCAAATCGTATCTGCTTTCGATGTGAGTATTACCAAAGAGACCGCTAAAGGCGGAAAAGATAAATGCGAGGACGGCTGTTTATCTGTGATGAATATCTGTAGCGACCCCTGTAGTCAGGTTTGGGGACGCGGCGGAAGTCATCCTAAACCAGGAGATTCTCTACCTAGCAATCTTGCGGAAAAGTCGGCGCAGGAAAGAGCCTGCCTCATCAAATGCGCAGATCAGTTTAATAGCTGTTTGAAGGACAGATGCGGGTTGCCGGCAAGAAATGTAGTCCCTTTGCGCGGTCGTCTGATCGGAGCTGACTCGCCTAGCAACCTGAAGAAATAAATACTCAGGGGACGGAGGTCGGAATGTCGACGAGAGCGGAACTTTTTTGCGATGGTTGAGCGGTGAGTGGATTGGAAATCGGTCGGGGGGAACTATTTCTGAATGGATATTAAACGGTCGTTTATCTTGTTTTAGCGTAAGGACAAGCGGTGTTCGCGACGTTTTTTTGCGGCAATGTAGCGCTCTTTTTCGTCTTTGGTGTCAGGGATGAAGGGGGGGACGTCTATTGGACCGCCCTTGGAGTCGATGGCGACGAACGTCAGGTACGCCTGGGTGGTCTTGAATTTTGTGCCCTCGGTGCCGATTTCGCCCCATACGGTGACTTCGACTTCCATTGAGGTTTTGCCCGTGTAGGTGACTCTCGCTTCGATGATAACGGTGTGACCCAATTTGACGGGTTGGAGAAAACTTAAAGAATCGACGGAGACCGTGACGACGGGCGACCTTGCGTAACGGGTGCAGGCGATGGCGGCGGCGATATCGACCCAGCCCATGATGACTCCACCGAAGATCGTTCCTAAGGCGTTCGTGTGCTGAGGGAGCACGAGCTCTGTCATGATGACGGTAGATCTGTCAGAAGCGGGTTTTGATTTTACTTTGGTTTTTGTCATGACGTCTTTCTATCAACGGTTGCGTCGTACTCACATGTCTAGAATGTTCGGAATACGTTTTTGAGAAGATATGCGATCCATTGTTATTTGAAACGAAATAAAAAAACTCCGTTTCGGCAGGGTAGAGAATCGATTTGATGGCGTCTTCGCCCGCACTTGCGATGGGGCCGGGAGGAAGGCCTGAGATCGTGTACGTATTGTAAGGCGTAGGCGTCTGGAGATCTTTTTTAGTGAGATTTCCGTTGAAATCGGAAATGCCATAAATCGTTGTGGGATCCGACTGAAGGCGCATTTTTTTCTTCAGTCTGTTTTGAAATACCGAAGAAATGATGGGTCTTTCAGCAGGATTGCCCGTTTCCTTTTCGACAATCGATGCGAGCGTCAGGACCTGTTCGGTCGTCCAGCCTTTCGCGAGCATCACGCTTTTGAGCGGACTGATTTTTGAAATGAGCCGCTGGACCATAATGTCGATGATTTTTTCTTCTCCATCGATAACTGAAAAAGAATAGGTGTCTGGAAAAAGATAACCTTCGAGACTTGGCGATTTAAAACCATATTTTTGAGGCGCGTGAGGATTCAAAGCTAAATCCACAAATCGCTTTTGATTCACTAATTTCTCGCCTGCAAGAATCTCCGCGATTTGGCGAACTGTCCAGCCCTCGGGCACTGTGATGGGATGCAAAATGCTCTCATCGTAGTAAAGCACTTTCAAGGCTTGAATCGGACTGAGTCCGGTGTGGAATCGAAATTCTCCTGCGCGGACTTTTTTATTCCCACCACTAAAAGCGAGGAGATACTTAAAAACTTTTTTATTTGAGATGACTTTTTGGCTCTCAAGAATATCTGCGACCTGAGAAATCGACGATTTTCGCGGAATAAGAACATCCACTGTTTCATTCGAATCGCCCGAATGGCTAAAAAGCGTAAAACCGACATAACCCGCTCCCAAAAGGGCGATGAGTATGACAATTCCCAAAAACTTTAAAAATGGATGACGTTCTGAATTCACAGGAATCTATTCTAGCATGAGTGTGCTTTTGGGATTAGAGGGGATGCGTCGGTTGCTAATCCCGCTTTCTCGCGCCTCTCAAAATCATTTTCACTTCTTCAACGAGGCGAGTGGCGAGAAATTCCTGTTTGTGTTTTGGAATTTCAAGCGCTTCAGCGCCCACCGTGAATACGACGGCAATTACGGCTTCGGCCGCGTAGGCAGCGTTGGTCAGAGGCTTATTGTCTGCACTCGCCGCTTTCTCCAAGTCTTCTTTGAGTTCGCTGACGAATTGATCGATTTCGGCGAAAAGCGCTTTTCGAAAAGCAGATGAGCCGCCTTGTCTCTCGCCCACTAAAAGTCGGAAGAGATTTGAATTGGAATTTACATATTCGAGAAACGCCTGCACGGAAATTTCTACGCGTCCCTTTCCTGTTGGCAGTCGTCGTCTCGCATCTCTTAAAAATTGGCGAAGACTTAATCCGACTTCGTCGAGAAGGGCTAAACCTAGGTCTTCCATGTCTCGAAAATGCCTGTAAAAGGCAGCGGGAGTAATTCCCGCGGCCACGGAAACCTCTCTTAGACTCAGATTCGAAAAACCGACTTCGGCGCTGAGTTGCAAGGCGACCTGAATCAGTCTGCGTCTCGTTTCGAGTTTTTTTTCATTACGGGATTTCAAGTCTAGTCCTTATCGGTAAACAATCAGAAAAAAACAAACTACACATAAAATCTTAATAAATCAATAACTTGTGATAATACGGCAAATAGCATTTGATTATCTCAGTAAACATCTGTATACCAAAGTTAGTAGTTAGGAGGTCCCATGCAACTCATTCTTATCTCAGCCATCGTATTTTTAGTCGGCTATATTATTAACGTTTTTTACATCACGGTTTTCTACCATCGAGGACTCACTCACGGGGCCCTGAAATTTTCACCTCGGATTGAAAAATTTATCGCGGCGACCGGTCCTTGGATTACGGGAATCGATCCCAAAGGTTGGATCTTAATGCATCGATTGCATCACCTGCATTCAGATACCGAGTTAGATCCACACAGCCCGGTCAACTTAGGAATTTTCGGGGTTGCGAAAGGGCAGTTACATTCCTACGAACAAGCGTTGAGAAGGTTAATGCGCAAAGAACCTGCTTACACCGAAATCGTAAAAGATTTGAATTTCGATGTGAACATCATCAATCAAAGTAAGCTTTGGATGCTTCCATACGCGACTCATTTGATCATTGCGGTCGCTCTGGGTTTTATCTCGCATTCTGTTCTCATCGGGTCTGCTTATTATTTAGGAATGATGTCTCATCCCATTCAAGGTTGGATGGTCAATGCACTTGCCCATCATTATGGGTACCGAAATTTTGAGACCACAGACAATTCGAAGAATAATGCGTTTGTTGCTTGGTTTGTTGTGGGAGAAGGGTATCAGAATAATCACCATACCTATCCTCACCGGGCAAACTTTGCGGTTAAACCGTTCGAAATTGATTTGGGTTACATGCTTTGCAAAATCGCCGCGAAGTTTAACGTTCTTAAGATCGTGAACTGATAGGAAGTCGGTTGGATCCGATTTCGATCACGAGTGAGCTTGGATGTCGGCGAATCTTCTCGGTGAAGGCAGGAAGGTAAGCATCGTAAGCGGGTAAAAATTTTTTGATGTAAGACGTGACTTCTTCGTCAGAAAACGTTGCCTGTCCTTGCTGTCTTCGTTTTTGTTCTGAATCCACTCGCCACTGAACGACGTCATTAATTTTTTGCGGTAAAAGTTGGATCCAACTCTCCAGAAGTAAATTCCAAGATGCATAAATTTCTAAAAAGGAATTGATGACTTTGAGATGGGGGTCGGAGCAAGAACGGTTGGATTCATATCCGAGCATCCATCCTTCTAGAAAAAACAGGTCGAGTGGACCGTCAATCGTTTTCCAATGGCTCTCGGAAAATCGATCTCCTCTTCCACTAAATGCGGATTTATCGTACTGCGGACATTGAAGTCTTCCCCCAGTTTTGAAACCTGCGAGCGCCTGAAGTATTCTTTTTCCGAGCTCGACGTCGTGGGTTCCCGGATATCCTCTTTGCTGAAGATAAGGGTTTTCCATCGAATTCCTGGCGAGCGCGAGTTGGTCTTTATGATTGAGATAGAAATCATCTATCGACAATGTGCTCGCGCGAAAACCGACGACTTCCGAAACTATGACCATTGTCTCGCAGAGAGTGGTTTTTCCGCTTCCTTGGGGACCATTCACACCGATAAGGACCGTTCTGTCGGATCGGATCTGTTTTTTGCACCAATCCAGCACAGGAAGGTAAAATGCAGTGACACGTTTCTCCCGAAGAGGATCGCTTTCAAAAAGACTCAAAAGCTCTTTTTCGACTACGCTTGCCATGCTTTAAAGGCTCGAAAAATTTCAAAAACGGAAGGATAGCGAGAGAGCAGACCACGCTTGATAAGAAGATCGTGAGGTTGAATTCTCTTAAACCAGCGTTCGACATCGCCGCCGCTCAAAATTCCAAGACTGGGGATGTTTAAACTTTGCGCGAGATGCAAAGGGCCCGAATCCACAGCGACTATACCATCGAGGTGTTTTAGGTAAGCTCCTAGAGTTCTAAAGGACGACGGAAAACACAGATCGACTTTACTCGGATCTACCGCAACCGATTTAAGTTTCAGCATCTCCTCGCGAACGGACTCGGTTCCAAATATGAAATATTTTTCAAACGAATGCGCTTTTGTTACTTTTCGAATGAGTTTCAACCAGCTTTTAAAAGGGTGAGTGCGGTGAGCAGTTCCTGCAAAGGGACAGAATCCAAGCCAGTCGCCAGCTTTTTCTCCCATTTTCGCGCGGGCTTCTTCCTCGTCTTCCACAGAAAACACGGGAGCACGAGGTACTTCGTAAATAAAGGGAATCAATTCCACAGCCAATGCATTTCCGACAATCGTTGCAATATTCTGAGTTTCTTCTCGATAAGCGGGAGAAAGGTTCTCTGGAAGGCTTCCTAACTTTTTCGCTGCGGGTATCAGAGCTTGTAATCTTTCATTCTCAGCAAAAGTATCACACGGAAGAAGAATGCTAACGTCAAAGTTTTCGTTCACGTTTTCCCGAATGTATTTCTGAAGATCTGCCGCCGACAACGTTTCCCAGTTTTTTGGAAGAGTGTGAAGTTGAAATCCCTCTTCAAATTCGAAGAGAGACGCGTTATGAGCGCTTGCTAGAAGATGGTATTCGAAGTCTAGGTTTTGCTGAAGTAATGCTCTTAAAACGGGAAGCGTTTTGAGCGCGTCTCCGGCCTTATCAGGTCTGACGAGCAATACCTTCTTCATTTTTTATAACCTGGGTAATACACTTGGAAACTCTTCTAATTCATCTCCGCCCTCGAGGCAACTCACCGTGTAAGTGCACTGATAACCTGAGAAACTTCCCATCGGTCGCATATTGCCACTCATCTTCATTCCGCTGACCGGCAGTCGGTAGTTGATAGAAGTCGTGGGGCGATTCCAATGGAGAAGCCCTGTTTCAATATCACTTAAGAGCTCCATGAGCACTTCTTTCGACTGAGAATAGATGCTCGAGACAAAATTATGGTCGGGCAGATTGATAATCGAAGCCGCTTCCCCCAAATCGTTCACTTTGTAAAAAGCGACGTTGGGTCCATAGATTTCGCTTTTTTGATAAACACTTTTTGGATCCGATTTGTGAACGACGTGAATCGAAGGAGAAACGAAGTACCCCTTGGTGTCTCTCTCAAGCGCCTTTCCTCTCATGATTTCTTCAGCGCCTTCTCTGACGGCAATTCCTTGAAAACGTAAATAGTCCTCGACCGCATTTTCGCCGACAAGCGATCCCATAAAAGAAGGTTGAGGTGCCAGAGCGTCACCCACAGTTAATTTTTTAGCCAGTGTGTGGAAATCACCTAAGAATTGATCAAAGAATTTCTCATGTACTAAAATTCGGCTTGTGCTTGAGAAACGTTGTCCCGATGTTACAAAAGTTGCGTAGAGAGTTTGTTCTAATGCCTGCTTGTAATTTGCATCTTGCCAGACAAGAGTCGCGTTTTTACCGCCGGTCTCATATAGAAATGTTTTCCAATAATCATTTAAGACTTGTTTCTTGATCTTACAGGCTGTTTCAAAAGTGCCTCTGAAAAAAATCGCGTCTATATCACTGTGCGAGACCAAGCGTCGACCTGCCTCGGCTTCGCCGTGCACAACGTTTAAGACGCCCGCAGGAATTCCTGCGTCATGAAAAAGTTCCGCCATGAGCTGAGCTACGTAGGGCGTATTGTCAGACGATTTAAAAACGACTGAGTTTCCGTTAATCAAAGCGGGTGCGAGGTGAGTGTGAGAAACGTACAAAGGGGAATGAGCACACGAAACGATTGCAACCGTTCCTCTCGAAACAAATCGCACGACACCCGTTCCTCCATTGCCAGTATCGGGAATGACGAGTTCGAGACTCGTTTGGCTGCCTTGATTCATAAACTGTTCAACGACTCGTGCCGTCGATTCGACTTCCATCCGAGATTCCCACAAAGGTTTCCCAGTTTCGTAAGCAATGGCGCTGGCAAGCGTCTCTTTGCGCTCTATCAGTAGCGCCTTGTATTTCGACAGATAAGTGTAGCGGTCGGCAGGCTTTAATCTCTTCCACGATGAAAAGCTTCGCTTGGCTGCGAGCACCGCTTCGTGAATCTGCTCGTAACTGTAAGCAAAAGCCACTTTGGGGTCGTTCGTATTACAGGGGTTTTGGCTGTAGACTTCTCCGCTCGGATCTTTCACCTTAGAAAAGTGGCCATTGATGTAATTGCCCTTGTCGACTCTCTCAATTTTCATAGATCTCTATTGTACTTTCGATAGAGACGAAACGAAAGCCGCTTTAATTAGAAGGGTCGTCGACACGTCCCACAAAGAGAATGACGTTTTTTTCAGTGTCCCGGATAACAAAGAGAAACGGACGATCCGCTTTTACAATCTTAGGCTTCTTAGGATCCGGTGCCGAGGCGGACATCATGACGCTCGCCGTAGCTGCCGCGGCCTCTGTACCGAATTCATCGACATTGATAAAGGATTTATGAACCACCTCTGAAAGCGTAAACTTTTCTTGACCCATTCCGGAAAAATCACCCTCGCCAAATGCGGATTTGATACCTAAGGCGGTGAGTACGTCTTTTAACTGAAAGTAACTTTTAAAAGTGAAACGGGGAAGGCTGAGCTCGACTTTTTCAAATTTTAGATCTTTCATCCATTTCGAAAAGTTTTCGTACGTAAAAGTTTTTTCAAGCGCATTCAATCCAAACTTCTGGCGGGGAATAATAAGATCCATCGCGGTATCCTGGCCTCGGTATGGCAACTCTACGAGGTCGAAATCCCCGCGCGAAAGATAATTGTAGGTGCCCTCATTTTTCATCATCGGAACTGAGAGTGTCGTCTTCTTCGTTTTGAAAAACTTTTCGCGTGTTGTCGAATTTTTATCGAAGATGTTAAGCCACGCGGATTTGAAATAGACCGCATTCACCAAGATCAACTTAGTCGTAGGAGGTACCATCTCAACTGAGAGCAGGTCTTTGATTTTACTATTTGTCTGCTTTTCCACCCAAGTATTGATCGTGTCTTTTGCTTTATCGGGAGCCGCTGCGAAATCCACTTGATTCATCGCGGATAAAAAATCTTCTCGGAGAATTTTTAGGTAGTCCGCTTGAAGCGTAATCCCTTTTTGCGTCCACAGCGCATTTGCCGAGAGAATTTGATAAGGGTGGTCGGCAGAATTCCAGTAGCTGATGATATCGCGATATTCTTTAGCGAAAGTAAAATCTTTCGATAAAGAAAGCACGGATGAGAATTCATCTAACGTAGCCCCGCGCGAGCCCGCCATTAAAAGTGCTAAGCCTTGGTGAATACTCGAAGAAGAATACAGCAAGTTTCCTTTTTTAGTCGCGACTTTTGGAAACATTGAAAATGCAAAGCGATCAATACCCTGAGGGACCTGACTTTCACCAAGCGAAAGCGCGCAAACAAACAACGTCATTAAAAAGATCCGCATTATTCTTCTTCCTCCTCTTTCTTCTCAGAGTTCAACGGCATTAGGAATACATCGTCTGCGCGGTCGACTCCCAGCCCTTCGATAACGTATTTTGGAAAAGACGCAGTTTTTTTATGCAAAGAATAAGGAGTTTGCATGCAGAAAAACTCGCTGTTTCGAAGACATCCGACCAAAGCCATGTCTTTGTTTTTTGTTTTCGTGAGATCTTTTCCAATATGTACTCGATTAGATTCATGGACGATCGAGATCTTGTCGGTTTCGGCCCAGTAGTGCGGCCCTCCATCGAACGGATCAATGTGTTCCCGCCATTTAAATCCAATGCGTTCGAGCATGTGTCTGACAGGTTCAGTCTCTTTGCCGACTTTTCCAATCGCATCTCTCGCTTCGCCCGGCAGCATTACGGTATAGATATCGCCCTTAGGGAAAAGTGATGTAATAAATTCTTTATTCTTCCGAGAAAGCAGATCCGCATCTTGATAAGAGAGATTAGTAAACTTTCGGCCGAGACACTCCCATAAAATACTTTCGCCTTGAGAACCGAGCGGCGGCATGAGTTCAGAAAGGATTCGATCTTTAAACCATCGCCGTTTCATCTTAATAAAAAGAAAGCGAGAGAAAGAGAGCTGTCTTCCTAGTTTTTCATCGTGCCCACGGTAGTTTGGATCCACGACGAGTCCACCGATTTCGGTCGGGCCATCGGGATCAAATTGCAAACGTAAAACCTTGTGAATAAACCCTGCGTGAATAGTCTCGCTGTATTTTTGGATCTCTTTCAATTGGAGATACATATGAGGAGATTCGGGGCTTCCATGTCTTGCGATGACCATCGAGGTTCCCACAAGACATTGGCTGTCTAAATCTTCCATTACAAAAATATACTCTCGAGCGAACTTGTCCTCGACCGTTCCGTCAAACGAGCCCATCGAAAGTTCAATTTTCTGTTTTAAGATCTCCTGATCTTCAGGCAAATTGATGAAATAGACGAGTTTACTCAAACGCAAAAGTTCGCCGAGATCGTCCATTCTTACACTACGAATTAAAAAACCTTGTGCCATTAGGCTTGCCCCGTACTGGATTTAAGAAGAGAAGTATAAAATTTTGTCGCAAGAGACATTTGTCGGAGCGAGTTGAATTCATTGGGACGATGGACATTGCCGATACTAATGCCGGGTCCGAAAACAATCGCTTCTGCACCGTGCGCACTATAGATCGCGGCTTCTGTCGATGAGGCTTTGGTCTTTTTGACAATCTTTACTCCAACATCTTTTAAATGCTGGGCAGCTTCGACGATAAATCGTCCATTTTTATGGCCCTTAAGAGGTTGATCGACCGATAAGGATTCTACATCCATGCCGCAATCCGAAGCGATCGATTCAATCCGTTTTTTCAAGGACTCAAGATTCGTGTCAGGAAGCGGTCTGACATCAAAAGTGATGTGCAACTTTCCGTCGGCAGACAGCGCGTGGTTCAAACTCAAAGTCGCATGAGAGGGCGAGAAGCGCGCATCTTTGCGCTTTCTTAAGTCTCGTTCAAATTCTTTTAAATCATGCAGAAACGAAAAGAGTCGTTGGGACGTCGAATTCTTATTTTCGACTAAATGTGCCGTGCACGAGTCCGGAACGCTATTGCCGCCCGTACCGGCTGAAAGCGAAGCGATCCCCCGGCCGTGCTTAAAAATTTCGGTCAGCCCTTTGACGAGCGCGTTTGTTCCAAGATGGGGAGTCGAGCTGTGAGCACTTTTCCCTTTCCAAGTCTTTTGAAAAATCGTCCCTTTTTCCGTCGATAACTTTAAACTTAAGGTCGCTATCAAATGTCCTTTGTGGGCGTAAATCAATTCCAGGTCCGAAGGCTCTCCGACAAGTGCGTATTTCGGCTTAATCTTCTTCGCATCAAAAAGTTTTTGAACCCCGATAAGACCTCTTTCTTCGCCGAAAGTGCCGACAAGAACAAAGGGGCGTTTCCAAGGACGCGCAAGCCGTGCCGCCCAGATTTTACAGAGAAAATCGAGTTTCACATCGGCCGTACCGAGTCCGTAAATCCGATCTCTCACGCGAGTGGCTTTAAAGGGATCGCCGCCGGTCTTAGTCCAGTCCGCCTTGTCGCCGAAGGAAACCGTATCCAGATGAGTGTTCATGGCAAGTAAGTTTGGGGTGTCTAAACCCTGGTTGTAAGCAATTAAATTCTTAAACGTAATTCCGTTTTCAACGACTTTTTGTTCTTCGATTTTCAGGCCGGATTCTTTGAGTAATGGAATTAGGAACGCCACGATCGCTTCGTTGCTTTTATCCGTAATCGAATCAATTTTAATGATTCTCTCTATCCAATCGCCTGGGGGAACTAACATAAGTGCCTCTACGTTACATTGGCTAAAAAACCAAAGTCAACGACGCGGAGCCTGGAAACTGATAATGCGATGAGTTAAATAACTGAATTATTTTGACTATTTAGGCATAAAAAAATTAGTTCATTGCTGCCCTCATCTTATCTATGTTAAAAACGGTTTTTTACTGACTCCTGAATTAGGAATTTGGAAAAGGTTCGAATTTATAATCCAGAAGTCATTTCCCCGCAGTTAGAGTTTTTTAAAATGGAAACGGAAATTCTGGGTTCTTTCACTCTCAACCCTGAAACAATTCAAGATCTTCTTTCGAAAATCGAGCCCGTGCTCGGACATACCTTTTTGCGGCATGAAGTGCTGATCGAAGCATTAACGCATTCCTCGTTTTCAAATGAGAGAGCGACTGCCGAACTCAAACTTCCCGACAATGAACGCTTTGAATACCTAGGCGACGCGGTCATCGGTTTAGTTGTCGCCGAAAGCCTCATGAATTTATTTCCATCCGCAACGGAAGGGAAACTTTCGCGACTGCGCAGTCACTTAGTCAGTCGGAAAACACTCAGCGAATTGGCGCTCCAGTTTAAAATGAATGAATGGATTTTACTGGGAAGAGGCGAAGCGCGGACGGGTGGGGCGACAAAACGTTCTATCCTTGCAGGACTTTTTGAGTCGGTGATCGGCGCTCTCTATGTGGATTCAGGAATTGAAGTGGCGAGACGGTTTTTAAACCTCGCTTATCAAGAACAATACAAATTGATGGAAACCGACACGGCGACGAGTCGTCATCTCTTAGACATCAAAACATTTTTACAAGAAAAAACTCAGAGTCGTTTCAGAACGACCCCCGTCTACCAACTCGTTGAAACTTGGGGACCTGAGCACGAAAAGTTTTTTAAGGTAGAAGTCCAAGTCGATGGAAAGGTCATCGCAGAAGGACAAGGTAAAAGTAAGAAAGATGCTGAGCAGGAAGCCGCCCGCTTAGCGATGGAAAGATTAGAATTATGAGTGAATATAAAAGTGGTTTCATTGGAATTGTCGGTCCCACGAATTCGGGCAAATCGACTTTGTTAAATGCGTTACTGGGAGAGAAGCTTTCAATCGTTTCTCCGAAGGTACAAACAACCTATCACGCCGTGCGAGGAGTTTTATCGGACGAAAACTCTCAAATGGTTTTTACCGATACCCCTGGTTTTCAGAAGCACAAGGATCCTGTGGCGCAGCTCTTAAATCGCGTGGCTGAAAAAAGCGCAAAAGATTGCGATTTGGTTCTCTGGGTATTCGATGTCAGCCGTCGCGACTGTTTAATCCAAATCGAGCGACTTGCTGAAAAAATTGGCACGACTTTAACGAAAGAAAAGTCTTTCCTCGCTCTTAACAAGATAGACAAGGTGAACAAGCTCGAGCTTTTACCCATCATGGATGCCATCATTAAAATGGATCTCTTTAACGAAATTATTCCTATCTCGGCATTGAAGAAAAGCGGTCTAGACAGCATTAAAAAACTTCTGACGGGGAAATTAGAGCATGACTCGAAATTTTACCCAGACGAACAATTAACCGACCGCCCTAAGAAATTTCTTGCCGCTGAGCTAGTCCGTGAAAAAATTTATCACGCGACTCACGAAGAGGTTCCGTACTCGACCTGGGTGGAAATCGAACACTGGGATGACGAAGTTGAAGTCCCGATGATTCACGCGACGATTCACGTCGATTCAGACTCTAAAAAAGGAATTCTAATCGGTAAGAAGGCCGTCAAATTAAAAAATATCGGCATAGCCGCGAGACGGGACATCGAAAAAATGACCGGTAAGCAAGTCTGCTTAAAGTTGCGCGTCGATGTTCAGAAGGATTGGAAACGGGATTCAAGACATTTGAAGTCCTATCTAGAGTTGGATCAAGTATGAAAAAAATCGTTTTAATCGGTCGGCCGAATGTCGGAAAATCAAGCCTCTTTAACGCGCTTCTTGGATATCGACGCAGTATCGTCGTTGATCAACCCGGAACAACGCTTGATCTCATTTCGGAAAAAATGGCGGATGCCAATGCGGATCTGCTCGATTCTCAAGGTTTGTTTGGAGAAGGAGATACCGAAGTCCTCCGAGAAGCCCTTTCGGTTGCGGATGCGATTATTTTTGTGGTCGATGCGACGGCCGGTGTGACCCCATTTGATTCTTGGATTGCAAAAGAACTTTATAAAGTAAAATGCCCCACGCTCCTTGTAATCAATAAAGTCGAAGCCAAAGGCGCATTTACGGAGAGTGAATTCTCAAAATTGCATTTTGATGAAAGAGTCACGACGTCGGTCGCTCACCGGACGAACTTAGCCTACATCAAAGAATGGTGCATTGAGTTCGCAGGGGCTCGCAAAGAAGAAGACAAAGAAGACGATACGATTTCGATTGCGCTTGTTGGACGACCAAATACCGGAAAATCCACTTTGATGAATTTGCTCTGCCAAAAGCAAGTATCTAAAGTGAGCCCGATTCCTTTGACGACTCGCGACCCGGTTCGTTTTGAATTTAATAAAGGCGAAAATGTCATTGAGCTGATTGATACCGCGGGGATGCGTAGACCTCGAGCGCAAAAAGACATGATCGAAAATTATTCGATTCACGCGACGACGCGTACGATTCGAAAAAGTGATGTGATTTTGCTTTTGATCAATTCGAGTGAAGCGATTACGGATCAGGATATGCGCCTTCTTTCTTTGTTAGAGAGAGAAGGCCGGCCGGCTTTAGTGCTATTTAATTTCTGGGATAAGTTGGACAATGTTCAGCGAAAAGAGTTTGTAAAAAATTCTGACTTTGCGCGATATCTTTCAAACTTTGCAACGCTTCCGATTAGTGCGGCTACGGGGTTTCAAACAGAAAGAATTTTGGCGCAAGCGAATCGTCTGTACAAGAAATCAAATACTCGAATCAAAACTTCGAAACTGAATAAGATTGTTGAGAGTTTATTAGAGCAAAATCCTCCGCCTTCGGCCGGACGAGGCAATTTTAATATTCTTTACGCAAGCCAAGTCAAAGTCGATCCGCCATGCTTCGTCTTTTGGTTAAACCGCAAGACAAATCTTCCAGAGCATTATCGCAACTACATGACGAATCAGCTAAGAGATCGATTGGGTTTAAAGAGCCAAGCGCTCAAAGTTTTCTTTAGAGAACAGTAAGAGAGAATGGGTTAGACGCCCTTGGGTCTCATGGGATTGTCGCCGTACTCAACGTACTTCCCTTGAGTTTCGTCCTGAAGCGTCTCCAGAGCATTTGTTTGTCTCAGAGCCTCGTAAAGAACGATCCCTGCGGACTGCGCTAGATTTAAACTCCGAACGAGATGGGTTTGCATCGGAATAAATAAAAACTGTTCGGCCTGCTCTTTATGAAACCTCTCTGGAAGTCCTTTTGTTTCGTTGCCGAAAACAAAATAGCACCCGGGATTAAAGTTCGCCTTTGAATAATTTTTCTCTGCAAACTTCGAAAAAAAGAAGAGCTGTTCCGGGTTTTCTTTTTTTAGAAAATCTTCAAAGTTCGCGTGTTCGAAAATCTCGACATGCTTCCAGTAATCTAACCCCGCACGTCTCACCGAGGTTTCGTCCGTGTTAAACCCCAATGGGTGAATGAGATGCAGTCGAGTCGCCGTGCAGGCGCACAATCGCGCAATAGACCCGGTATTTTGTGGGATCACAGGCTCGAAAAGGACGATATTAAATGGGCGTTGCATCGCGAAGAGACATAGCTTTTTCTGGAAGATTTCGCAATGCCCTAGAGATTGTTTTGGGGGCTCAGAGTCCCAACAGGGGATGTCAGCCAGCGGGAAAGGCGCAGTTTCACTAAATAGCGCAACATCTTAAAAATAGTCGAATACTTAGAGACAAATCGGCTCGACCAGTTCGATTCACCGATGGTTCTCTCGGGAAAGAGGACGGGAATTTCAGCAATTCGGTAACCCGCACGTCGGGCCGTGTAGAGCACGTAGAGATCAAAAGCGAAATCTAAAGGCGGTGAGGACAATAACGGAAGCAGTTTCCGAGAAAAAACTTTCGGTTGCGCATTGATCTCAGAAAGACGTGTTTGCAAAATAAGCGAGGCTAAAGTTTCAAAGACTTTGGAAAACGCTCTGTCTTTAAAGGCTCTTTGAATCCTCTTTCCTTTAAGCACGAGGGCCTCTGTCGTATTTTGAATTTGCACTAAACAACGAAACGCATCGTCGGGAGGACACTGTTGGTCCGCGTGAGTCCAACCCACATAAGGAGCGGTGGAGGCGAGGAGTCCTTGATAGATTCCGTCGCCGTAGCCTTGGTTTTCGGGAATGTGACGGGCGATGATCCAAGGGCCTTGGTCTGACTTTAAGAGTCGATGCAAAACGCCGCGGGTTCCGTCTTTGCTCCCGTTGTCGACGATGATGAGTCCGAATTCTTTCGACGTTAGTCCGTATTTTTGCGCAGCAGCGATCGCTTTATCGACCACCGTCGGCAGGTTCTTTGCTTCATTGTACGCGGGAATCACTAATTGGAATACAGATGACAAAAGTAACCTCTTTTGCAGAGTTTACCATAGATTTCGCTCGGCTCGAATGCCGGTTATGTTAGAATTCGATCGTTAGCGTGGGCACTACTGAACGATCTGTCATTGCGAGGGTGCGTAGCACCCGCGGCAACCTTTGTGTGCGGAACTGGAAAGGTTGCCGCGGGTGCTACGCACCCTCGCAATGACAGAAAATACAAATATGCTTGAATCTGCGTACATCTTCAGAAATCCAAACGAAGCGATTGGATTATACGATCAGCTTTTATTCGGAATCTTTTCAATCAAAGGCGTTCCGATTCTCCTACAGGTTTTGATCTATCCTTTAGCAAGCTTGTGCGTGGCTCTAATCGCGTTGCACCTCCGCCAAAAAAAGCCTGCCTTGCAAAGAGGTTTTGAAGCCCTAGCCATTGTGATTTTCAGTCTCTTTTGCATTTTAATTTATCAGCCGTGGGATGAAGGGTATGTCAATCTCCTGCATTCAAAAAACTTTGCGGAAAACGGTTTGTTTTCTTTTTCGAAGTTGAGCCCTGTCGAGGGACTCGTGGATTTCTTACCGTATTTTATCTTTGGTCTGATAGGCAAAACGGGAATCGATCTCAGTTTCGTTTTACTCTTACAAGGAATTCTGGGTGGAGTACTCTGTCTTTATCTTTTAAAAAGGCTCTGGAAAGGGACGGTCCTTGCAGATTATGCACTTCCCTTGGGCATTCTATATCTACCTCTTCTCTTTAATTCTTCGTCGGGATTTACCACTCCATGGTTTGTGGCCGGGCTACTTCTCTTTCTGCAAAAGTACTTTTACGAAAGGAAGAAAGCTTCAGGCCTTTTTTGGTTAGCCTTACTTCCCTTGATTCGGCCAGAGGCAGTTTGGTTTGTCTTTTTGATCGGTGCGATGGTTTGGTTTGAAGAAGGAATCAAGCCCACACTCAAACTTTTTGTCACCGCATCGATTCCGTTCGCAATTTTGTGTGTCTTTCGAAAAGCGTATTATGGGGAATTTGTCTCGACGCCGATTGTCTATAAATCGTGTCTTGGAAATATTTTCTATTTGATTATCGGAATCCGAAATTTTTGCGCGGATCTGGTGGCGTCTCATACGATGAGCCTTTTAGCGGTCTATCTTGTGTTTCGAACACGAATAAATGCATTTCAACTCGAGGATAAGATTATCGGGATTTTGATTTTCTTTTGCATTCCCTATTATATTTCTGGCGGAGACTGGTTCCCACACGCCTGGGCTCGTTATCTCTTTCCGCTCTCGTTTGTCTTGTTTGCGATTGCGATTCCCACGATGGCGGAGTGGTACCAAAGAGCTGAGAATTCTTCGAAAATCATTTTACTCTCCATGATTGCCTTTATTTTCTTTTTGGATCTCTCCGCCAGTTTCGGGGGATGGAATCGGCTTGTGAATTTGTCTTTGGTCCCTCGAAAAATTATTGCCGAGATGAGAGGACCTGAGGGGTCAGCTCCCTATCGCGTGCATTACTTATCGCAGGTCGGATACCACTTTAAAAATACTACCCTTGCAACGGATCGCATCGGCTCGACGGAACTTGCAAGCATTCATTATTTTTCAGGACGGGAGGCAGTTGATTTCATGGGGATTACCAATCGCGAAGTGGCGAAACTTCCGATTCGCGATCTTCCGTCGCTTTGGCGAAAAGCTCCCGACGAAAATGAACTTCCCTTTTTAATTTTTAAAAGACTCGATCCAAAACTCGTTGCGAAATATCACCCCGAGTATCTCTATCCTTTTGATTTTATGATGAAGCGTTACGTAGGTGAACTTCCGTCGGACGAGTGGACGGACAAAGTGGTTTTAAAATCTTTGAAGCGTTGGTCAAAACGTTTCAAAGGTCTGATGACGCCGCTTTATGGCGGCGTCGAAAATCTGATTTCGCAAGGGTATCGACCTTTCGTGGTCATTTATAAGGGAAAGTTTTCGGCCCTTTATTTTGTGTCTGAATCGAGCCTTGAATCCCACCTAAACCTTCTAAAAAACTCCGGTTTTGAAGGGGGATGGAAAATCGCCGAAAAGGATAAGGATTAAACAGTATATTTTCATAATGATATCAAGTCTTTGATTTCTTTTCTTGTTCAATCAGAAATTCCCCACTACACTCCGTCTCCCTATGGAAAAGTCCATTTTTATTAAGACATTTGGCTGCCAAATGAACGTCTACGATTCGACGCGAATGCAAAGCATTCTTTCGGAACAAGGATTTCGTTTAGAAGCAAATATTCGCGAAGCCGATGTCGTGATGATTAATACTTGCAGCATTCGAGATAAATCCGAACATAAAGTTTTGAGTCTCTTGGGCGAGTTGAAAGGATTGAAAACGTCCAATCCCAATAAAGTTTTTGCGGTTTCGGGATGTGTGGGGCAACGGATGGGCCGAACTCTCTTGCAGAGAGTGCCGCATCTCGATTTAGTGATGGGCCCCGATAGTGTCGACCGAGTTGGGTCTTTGGTGAATGAAGTTTTAAATACGGGGAAAAGGGTCGTCGATGCAAAGCTCGATACCGGCGGACGCAGTTACTCTCAGCCCATCGCCAATATGGCGCAGTACAAACCTTCTGAATTTTTGACGGTGATGAAGGGGTGTGATCACTTTTGCACTTACTGTATTGTTCCTTTCGTCAGAGGCCGTGAGAAGAGTCGGCCGATTCCTGAGATCGTTGCCGATGTTGTCAAGTACGTTGAAAACGGGACGAAAGAAATTACCTTCTTAGGTCAGAATATTAATACTTATGGAAAAGGCACCCCTGATACGCTCGCGCGCTTGATTGAGGAAACCAATCTTATTCCAGGGCTAGAAAGAATTCGTTATGTCACTTCTCATCCGAGAGATCTCGGTCAAGATTTGATCGATCAATTCGGACGTGTGGAAAAACTCTGTCCGGCATTGCATCTTCCTTTTCAATCGGGAAGTAATCCGATTTTAAAAGCGATGCAGCGGCTTTACACGCGAGAAGAGTATTTGAGTAAGATTGAAGCTTTGAAAAAAGCGTGTCCGACGATTGCTTTGTCGACCGATATTATTATTGGATTTCCGGGAGAGACCGAAGAGGACTTCGCTCAGACCTTAGAGATTTTAGAGAACATTCGTTTTTCTCTCACATTTTTATTTAAGTACTCGCCACGTCCTGGAACCAAAGCATTTAATCTAGGAGACACCGTTCCTGAAGCTGTTAAAGATGAGCGATTGAAGCGAGCACTAGAGCTCACCAATCGTCATATCCTCAATGAGAATTTAGGTTTTGTCGGCAAACGCCAATCGGTTTTGATTGAGTCCATGGACAAAAAGAAAAAATATTTTACAGGGCGTAATCCCTATGGAAAAGTAGTGCATGTCTTAAATGCCGGGGTTGCTTGCGTGGGTAAGTCGATTGACGTTGAAATTACTGAAGCCACCGGTTCTAACTTGAAAGGCTATTATGTCGGAGCCCCTAGAATCGATCGAAACGCTGAAGAAGCTTTATCCCTTTCGTTATAAAACTCCCGAAATTGATTCGAGTGTCTATCAAGCGCCAGGAAGCTTTGTTTTAGGCGATGTGGTCATCGGAAAATACAGCAGCGTTTGGTTTAATACGGTCATTCGGGGCGATGTGAATTTTATTCGAATCGGAGAGGGAACCAATATTCAAGACATGAGTATGATCCATGTTTCTTTTCAATCTTTTCCTACGATCATTGGAAATTTTGTCACCGTCGGGCACTCGGTTCTTCTCCATGCCTGTCGAGTGGGTGATCACACTTTGATTGGGATGGGAAGTTGTGTTCAGGATGGCGCTGAAATCGGCGACAATGTTTTGCTTGGGGCGGGAAGCCTTGTCACTCCCGGAACAAAAATCCCTTCGGGCTCTAAAGCATTTGGTCGACCTGCTAAAGTGGTGGGACAACTCACTGAAAAAGAAATCGCACACGTGAAGTGGAACGCAGAACACTATATGCGTCTCTCAAAATCCTATCGCCTGAGTTAACAATCGTCATTGCTACGCGCCCGTCGCATTGGCGGATTTCTGCCTATTTAGAATTTTTATTGGTAATCGCGCGTTCGGGTGTGATTTTCGGAATCTTGAAATAGTAAATCGAGGCGCACTCTTTTCCGGTGACCCAGAGATTTTTTCCGTCATAGGCAGTTCCGTCGATAATATTACAGGCGGTGCTTTCGGGGAGTGCGAATTTTCCCATGATTTTTCCGGTCTCAGGATGAATGGCAAAAATCTGTCCTCGGTCTTGGGTGAAGCTAGAACTCCAAAAATACGTACCGTCCCAGGCGAGATCTTCAAGAGCGGCACCTTCAGTCGCAAGCGTGCGAGTGATTATTTTTTTTGCGGGATCGTAAAAATAAAGTTTATTGGAATAGTTTCCGGTGAAAACGATTTCTTTGCCTCGGTGTTCG
Source organism: uncultured Bdellovibrionales bacterium (assembly GCA_937903155.1). Taxonomy (GTDB): domain Bacteria; phylum Bdellovibrionota; class FAC87; order UBA2466; family UBA2466; genus CALCZU01. The sequence goes on along the minus strand of CALCZU010000027.1, from coordinate 14,162 downwards.
ATTCCCCATCCGTGGCTTTCGGGAAGTGAAAACTCTTTTTTGAAGATGAACTGCTTTCCTTCTAATTTCCCGGCGTAAAGGCCGTTGTCATCGTAACTTAAATTCCAAAGTCGGTCTTGAAACCAGGTAAGGCTTTCGCTGTAGGGTGTGGCAGGTTTAAAAGTTCCCAAAACCGTTCCGTCTTTGGGATCAATCTTTTTTAGTTCTTTAGGAAGCGCGTGCCAAAGATAGCCGTTGTGATAATCAATTCCTTCGGAATATCCCGTGTGTGGAATCTGTCGAATCAGTTCGAGCGTTGACGAGGGTTTCGCGGCGGGAGGAGCCGCAAACAGACTAAAAACAAGAATGAAGTTCAAGATGAGAAATTTTTGCATGAGATTCTTAAGAAGCGTTAGGCGATATTCTCTCACTGTTTTTTGAGATGATCAAACGAAAGCCCTTCGATGACCGAATGGGGAAGGGCGAAATATTTATTCCCATTAATGCCGACTGAGTCTTTCGCCGCCACTAACGCGTTGAGAATAGATTCCTCGGTGGCTTCAACGGTCGCTTTGAAAAGCTCATCCATGTTTTCATTCTTCAGTGACGTCCAAGTTTGAAGGCCGAGCTTGTTTTCTTTGGGAACGGCCGTTGAAAACGCGATGAAAATATCCCCTGAGCTATTGTGGGCAAATGAGCCTGTCCGTGCGAGTCCCATTCCAACTCGCTTAGTCAATCGTTTCATCTGATGAGGCAGAAGAGGTGCGTCAGTGGCGACAACTACGATAATCGACCCGTCTCGTTTCGGTGTCGGGTGTTCAATCGGCAGATATGATTTCGTTAAATGTTTGCCAAGGGGGATTCCTCGAATGGATAATTCTTCGCGTCTTCCAAAATTCGACTGAACGAGAACTCCAACCGTGTAACCGGCTTCGGTCTTCCGAGAGCTCGTTCCGATTCCCGCTTTAAATCCGAATGTGACCGTGCCCGTACCCGCTCCGACAGCACCTTCCTCAAGTTTTTGCGAATTTGCATTGTCGATGGCTTCAAGCACATGACTTTTTTTGACGTGGTAAGAGAAGGGATCATTCAACCAGCTGTCATCGGTTTCAGCGACGACGGGAAGCATCCCGACGTCGAGATTTTTAGGAAATTTTTTATGAATCCAAGCCGTAATCGAATCTCTCACGACTCCAACGCTTAAAGTATTGGTGAGTCCGATGGGACCTTCAATCAGTCCGGACTCGTCTATCCACGAAATCCCCGTCATTTCACCATTTCCATTCAGAGAAAACGTGGCCCCTGGAACTCCCGAGATAATTTTTTTTCCGCGAGGAAAGATAATGGTGACGCCCGTGTGCGCGGCTTTCATATCACCCGGCACCGCTTTGCCTTCGATAATCGTCGAATGTCCGACTTCAACGCCTTTGACGTCGAGAATTGAGTTTTTAGTTCCGGTAATTCCATCAAACGGAATTCCTAATTCCCTTGAACGAAGATTCTGGGGAAGTGCGGTCGCGCTCATCAGAAAAAGAGTGCAAAAGTAAAATCGTAATCCGTGCATAAAAACCCCTATCCGGCTCGGAGTATATTGGAAGCGAGTGGACTGTGCTACGACTTTTTCGAGGTTGATATTGCGCGTTACACGTCTGTTAACTCAAAATATTTTTCAAGTATCTTTTGAGTTCGCGGCTGATTATAAATAGACGGTTGTAAATGCAGTCAGCCGAAAGGAAAATTTTGTGCTCTGGCGTTTCATCCTTGTTTTGAGTTTTGTCCTTCCCCCTTTAATAGCTTCTGAAGATTTAAGTCCTATCGAACAGAAAGAAATCGATGACCGAATCGAGACTTTTTATTCGGACTCAAATGCGGCCGCAATGAACCAGAAGATTCCGAAATTCAGTTTGAAACAAAACCGTTTTGTCTCTCCCCGTCCTCAGTTTAAAACGACGAAGAGTGCAGATGCGCTAACTATCCTTGCGGGAAAGAAAGCGGAAGACGCTTACCAAAAAGAGTATTGCGAAAAATTTCTTAAAAAACACTTTCCGAAAATTAACTGTGATGGCCATCACGATTCGGAAGTCCAATCCAACGACCAGGTCGAGGATCTGACAGACACTTGGATGGATGACGTAACGTACAATTTGGATCGAATCCCCACCTCCGGCAAAGCAGCGGTGACGCCATGGTCGGATGACTATTGGAGAACGCGTTGGGGGCTCACTTCCTACCGGTACAGTGAAGGGAAGGACTACCCCACTTATCGTGAAGCCGTGGAAGCTTACGCGCAACCTGCGGTTTGGGAGAACTTCATCAGTTCCGGCATCAAAGAGTTGGCGAAAGAAATCGTGAAGTGGTCGCCGGCTGAAAAATATGATCTGATTGTCGGGGATCCCAAATTTACTCTAACAAACGAACAAAAAAATGAAGGACAGAATTCAGTCGATCCGGAGGGAAAAGTCGAAGACTGGATGGGCATTTGCCATGGTTGGGCGATTGCAGCTGTAATGGTCAACCGCCCGGTAAAACCTGTGCAGTTAAGAGGACCTGAAGGCGTCTCCGTCGAATTCTATCCTAACGATATTAAGTCGCTTCAAAGCTTGCTTTGGGCGAATGGCAATTACGAAACGAATTTCGTCGGAGGCCGTTGCAATGTGAAAGACCCAGAGGTTTATCCCAATGGAAGGCTGAAGCAACAAGACTGCTTTGACAGCAACCCGGCCACTTTTCATCTCGTTCTCGGAAATTTGTTAGGACGGAAAAAAGTTGGATTTGTTTATGACAAGACTTTTGACTACGAAGTTTGGAACCAGCCCGTGACAAGTTACTCGTTTACTTATTTCAATCCGTTAAATCCCACTCAGCGGAGTAAGAATTGGCGGGATGTTGCGGTCCCTTACGACCGAAACTTTAAATCGAAAGATCGCTTTCAGACGCCTCTGACTCGAGGATTTAAACGCAATGGCCGTGGGCCGCAAGCGCGACGTCCGGGAGACGCCAAGATTAGAAAGATCGTGGGCGTGATTACAAACGTTGTCTACGTGTCGGAACTATCGCCTCCCATTCACTCCGCGGAGAATCAAGTCGATGAGTTAGTCCGCGAGACTTATACTTATGATTTAGAATTATCCGAAGACCGAGGAAAGTTGATAGCGACCGGCGGCGAGTGGCACGCAAACCTTCATCCCGACTTTTTGTGGACCTCTCAGAAAACGAGTTTTGCATCGTCGGATGTCGACGAAACGAAAATCCATTTTGATGGCATCAACGAACCCTCGGCGAAGGTCACTAAAGCCGCGCAAAAGGGAAGTGCCTCGGCAAATCCGCTTTGCGAAGTCGTGAAAGTGCTGACTCAGAAATCTTCGGGGATGAATTATCCTTGTCCTAATGATTGACTCGAATCATCGTCTTCTTGGTAATTCCGGCGAAGAAGTTCGTGATAAATTTCGTCGGGAGAAATTCCCACTTCATTGACGGGGAGGTCCTTGAACCCGTTCCAAAACGGGGATTTGAACGTCATCAGAGTGGGAGGAACTTTTAATAAACATCCCACAAGTTTTGAGCAGTAAGTCGCTTCTTTCGTCTCCCATCGAAAGGAAGCGTCGTAGGGCTTTCCGATCCAAGGAGTGACTTCTTCGTGCGGAACGGCGGGAGCGCTAATGTCGATGAGGATATTTTCGCAGCGTCCGCCGGTAATTTCAGGAAGGTTTTTCTTCCACTTCACTCCATCCACCGGATGAGCGTGTAACCAACCCCCATTATGTGAGATTGCGACATGGCAAAACTTCCCACCCGGCGTCAGTTGTACCGCCTTTAGAGACGGCGTGTAGCATCGAAAAAAAGCGACTTTGATTTCAGCGTTTGCATTCGATGCAAACAAACAAACGAGTAGGAAGAACTTCACTCTTACTTTTTTAGAGTCTGGTTCACGGCGCAAAAGAGACTTGTCGCACATAAGTTTTTAACCAAATCCCCGGCGATGAATGGGAACAAACCCACAATGAGCACCTTGTTCAGAGGAATAAAAAAGAGCAACCCTAAAAGTCCGAAACTAAAAACGGTTAAAGATCCCATCACGCAAGCGAGGAACGTCTTTAAAAAGGATCCGCGAACTCCTCGATCCGAAAAATAACCGATGACTTGCGTCGCACAAAGCATTCCTAAAAGGTAGCCCGAAGTGGGGTTAAAAAATAATCCACTCTTTCCCATCGAAAAGACAGGAAGCCCGATGGCGCCTTCAGCAAGGTAGGTGAGAAGAGTAAGACCTGCGAGCTTTCGCCCCATCAATAAAGAGAGCAAAGCCACCCCGAATGTTTGTCCCGTAATCGGAACCGGCGTGAAGGGAAGTGGGATTGCCACTTGCGCTAAAGCTGCGAGTAGAAAGCTTGCCAGAAGAATGGCTAACCCTTCTTTAAGACTGACAGAATTTGATTTTCGAAGAAGTTGTGGAATAAGTGCTTGGCTGTGATTCATGCTCCATTAAATAGATGAGAGGAGGCCACTTTTCAATTCTCATTTGAGAAACATCGATTTTCTTAGGTCGGAGACTTTTGCTGTGATACACCTGTCTGCAAAAGTAGACACCCTCAGCTCCGATGCATTTAAAAAGTCTAGTATATTCAAACATTTGCGCGCTTTTAAAAAGTGAATTTCTGGCCCTGGCCTTGCTCTAGTGACCGTCGTCCACGCAAGGGGCGGGGAAAAATTGAAATTCTGAAAAGGAAAAGACACGTCATGAAAATAAATAAAAAGTTTGGAGTGATCTTATCGATCTCGGGCATGCTTTGGGGAGTAGGGCGAGTGGATGCGCAACCGACTTCGCCAGAAGATCTCATTGTTGAAGAAGTTGTGTGTTCGGGAAACGAAAGAATCAGTTGCGAAGAGATCCAAGATTCTCTTTCGCAAAAACTCAATGAAAAATTAAATGAAAAAGAAATCCAAAATGCAAAATTGCGTTTAGGGGTTTCCGGAAAATTCGAAACGGTCGAAATTTCGCTGAAAAAAGGAAGCGAACCCGGAAAAGCGATTGTAGAGATTTCTGTCAAAGAATCTCCGTCTTATTTTAGTGGGCTTAGTACGGGTGCCGTTATCAATGATGGTAGGGTGCATGGGATTATTGATTCCACATTGGGAAACCGAAATTTTCTTGGACGTGGGAAAACGTTGCAAGGGTCAGCAAGGGTCATCCGAAGCTTTACGAAAAAAAACGCAGAGTTCGAAGGCGCAGTCCGACTGGATTATGTGGATCCAAAGCTAGGAGGAAGTTCTAAGTACTATCTTGTAAGCACGCTGGGTTATTCAGGATACCCAACTAGCGGAATCTCTAACGTTGGGACCGAAACTGTGTTCATGAATCTCGAATCCGGACGGAGAGTGGGTAATTTCTCGTCCCTTTATTTAGGGGCTTTTGCGATTACCTCGACTGCGACCATTGTCCCCTATTTCGGCTATGGGTGGAACACCGAAGACCATCCGAACTTTCCTCGGACGGGGAGTAGTTTTCGGACAAGTTTTGGGTATGCCTTTGGTGAAAGAAGAGCTTCTCCCTATATTGATATCGGTTTCAGAAAACACTGGTCGATTCAATCCAAGTCCGTTCTTTCACTCAATCTAGGTGGAAACGGTTTTATGACTCTTTCGGATAGATATTACAACTTTCCGATCAGAAGCGAATACCCAATGATTTCTCTTCGCTATGCTTACGATTTTGGAAGAAGCCGTGGCGAAAACGGAAAAGGTTTTATTCGGGGGTATATTGAACCGGGGATCAGTTCTTATTTAGAATCTGATTCTGTTTTGGGACCCGAAAGTAGAAAAGGTGTGGCGTCTTCGCTGGGAATCCTTTACTCGCCGCTTGTCAAAGTCGGCGTGGGCTTTGAGAATTCGATATTTGGAACCGTTAATCTTTTCGTGAGCTATGCGACGGAAGGACGATTGTAATGAGACGGCTAAAACTGATTCTCCTAGCGGGATTTATCAGCCGAGTTTTTTTGGCTGAATCTCTCATTCCAGTCTATCTTTCAGGCATGTGGGGAGTCGAAATTCACGATCTCCCTCTTCCAGAACCGTTGATTAAACAAAGTTTAAAAAGCGGTTTAACGACCCACTCGATCATTGAGGTCACTTTATCCGAAGGGGTTGAAGTGATTCAGGGACAACAGACGCTCATGAAGCAATTTTATGATTTGTGGGAAGAAAATTATTATCTTCTGATTGAAAATAAAATGATGAACGTTCGCCAAAAGTTCGCTTCAGCGGATGCTTTGATCGAGTCTCAAAGGACAGTCAAACTCGATAAAGTGGGTAAGTTGGAGACGGTAAAAGAATCTCAGCCCTATCGGATCAAAGTGCGCTATCTTTTGACTCCGATTGATAAAACCAAAACCGAAAAAATTCGGAAATGGATCGCTGAAAATCGAGTGACGGGTCTCAGTGCAACGAAATCCTCGGGCCTTGCGAACTCGGCAGGGATCCGATTCAATTCTCTCTTCGATACGATCTTAGATGAGTATTTCATGGAAGAAGGTCCTTCTGCGAAATGGGAGAGAGTGCTTGAATCCCAACCATTCCACATTAAAGGGGGGCGGATTGCGAAATAGCATCAGATTGGAATTGATTATCATCGGAATGGTCATGGCCCTTCTTCCCGTAGGAGCGTCATACTTTTTATTGAGCGAGGTTCTTGAAACCTCGCTCAGTATCTCGTTTCAGAATAAAACCGAAACCCTTTTAAAAGAGGCGCAAACGGACCTCAAGGCTTTGAAGGAGAACAACCCAGAGAACGAAGCCGAATATCGAAGTCGCTTTCAAGAGATTCAAGATCTCCTCGATATTTATTCTGAGAGTGCTTTGATTCGAAAAAAGTTGAGTGGTTCTCTCACGATCTATTTCTTTGTGATGGTCTCGTTCGTTGTAATGATGTCCGTTCTAGTCGCGTATTGGTTTGGCCGTCGTGCGGACAGGCTTTACCGGAAAGCGGTGGAGAGTTGGCAGAAGGAATTTAAACGTTCTCAATATCTTTCTGAGATCGCAAGTTGGCAGGATGTGGCCCGCAGACTTGCGCACGAGCTAAAGAATCGCGCAACGCCATTGCAAGTATTAAGTTCGGCCCTTCCAAAACTTGTAAAAACGTTTTCCGGGGAAGTGCTTCAAGCAAAAATCGACGAAACGAGTGAGATGATGCAAAGCGAACTCTCTCAGTTGAAGACGATGACCGACAGTTTCTCGGAGTTTGCAAAGCTCCCCGGCATTCGATCTGAAAAAGTTTCGTTAGTGGAGTCACTCTCTGAAATGACCCACCAGCTTAAACTTCAATGGACTGAACTGGACTTGAATTTCAAAACTAACATGACGGCGGAAGATAAGATTGATTGGGACCCGTCTTTGATAAAACAGGCTTTGCAGAATCTTGTTTTAAATGCAGTGGAAGCCAATCTTCGCGAAAAAATTGAAACCGTGATCGAAGCGCGCAAAATGGTAGACCATCTAGAGATTAAAGTGAGTAATACCGGTAAGAACATTGAATCATCGATGTGCGAACGAATTTTTGATCCCTATTTTTCGACCAAGGCTGGAAAAGAGAATATGGGACTGGGCTTAGCGATTGTGAAAAAAATTATTTCTGATCATCAAGGTGAGATCTCATGCCTACCGCAGAAGAGCGGGGCAACATTTTTGATTCAAATCCCTTTTAGTAAACGTGAGGACACATGAACTCTAATCCCCATCCTTTCCAAATTCTCGTTGTCGATGATGAGATGAATATCCGAAAAAGTCTCCAGTTGATTCTCGAAACAGACGGCTATCAAGTCACGGTGGCAACCGACGCGACGAAAGCACTGGAGTGGATTCAATCCAACCGCGTTGATCTTTTGATCTTAGACATCAATATGCCCGAAGTTTCGGGATTGGCGCTTTTTGAAAGACTGCGAAAAGAGGGCATTCAGACTCCCGTGATTGTGATTTCAGGCAACGCCACCTTAGGCGAGGCCGCCGTTGCCATTCAGATGGGCGCTTTCGATTTTATTGAGAAGCCTTTTACAAGTGATCGAGTGAGTCTCACGGTGAAGCGTTGTCTTGAGTTCCACCGAGTTCAAAATGAATTATTAAAATCTGGAGCAAATGAGGGAAAAGAATTTATTGGGCAGTCTTATGCCATCAAAAAACTGCTCGGTTTAGTGGAGAAGGTCGCTCCTACGGAGGCCTCTGTCCTCATTCGAGGTGAGAGTGGAACCGGCAAAGAACTCATTGCCCAAATGATTCATGATAAGAGTCAGCGAAGAAATCGCCCTTATATCAAAGTCAATTGCTCAGCGATTCCTGAGAATCTTATCGAAAGCGAGCTCTTTGGACATGAGAAAGGTGCATTTACGGGAGCCATCGGAAGTCACCGCGGCTTTTTTGAGCAAGCCAGTGGGGGAACTCTTTTCTTAGACGAAATTGGGGACATGCCTCTAAATGCACAAGCGAAACTTTTAAGAGTTCTGCAAAGCTCGGAAATTCAGAAACTCGGCTCGGAAAAAATTCAAAAGATCGACGTGCGAGTGATTGCGGCAACGCATCGAAATCTAGAGGGCGAGATTGCAGAGAAAAGGTTTCGCGAGGATTTATACTTCCGCTTGGATGTTGTTCCGCTGCAAACCGTTGCTTTGCGCGACCACCTCGAAGATATTCCAGAGCTCGTCTTCAGATTTATCCAAAGAAGTTGTGCGAAAAACGGAATCAGAGAAAAAACGGTCGATTCGAAAGCAATTTCGCTCCTCCAAAAGCACTCGTGGCCCGGAAATGTGCGAGAGCTCTATAATATCGTCGAGCGAATGGTTATCTTAAGCGGTGAGAAAATTACAGCTTACGATGTGCCTGTTAGCTTATTTAAATCGCCCGAAATGGAAGTTCCAACGGGTAAAAGTTTGAAAGATTTCAAGGAAGAGTCGGAAAAGAAATTTGTCATTTCCGTTCTGAAGGCGTGTCAGGGAAATATTTCAAAGGCAGCAAAACAACTCGAAATTGAAAGAACTCACTTGCATAAAAAGATTCAAAGTTTTGAGATTGAGAAGCGGGATTATTTTTAAGAAAATGAAGCTCTCGACATCTTTGGTAGCTGCTCGTCGATTGTGAAATGATCGACATCTTTTACTGAATCGCTCATGCCATTCCTTTTTTAGGACGAAAAAAAAGAATGGCACAGAGGGTAAAAAGATGGGTTTTGAATGCGTTCATTGTCACCCACATTTTCGCAATCTTAGTCTGGTCGTTGCCCACCGAAATGAAATTCAAAGTGCCTGTGAATTTGTTTTTCGAGCCCTATTTCTCACTCACAGGACTTTGGCAGGGATGGGATATGTTTGCACCCAATCCTAGAAATCTCCAAATTCGCATGGATGTCAAAGTGACGTTTCGTGATCAGAGCGAAAAGGTCTGGGACTTTCCAAGAATGGAAACATTAGGTTTTTACGAGCGTTTCCAAAAAGAACGATTTCGGAAGTGGGCGCACGACAATGTTCGTTTGGACACGTCCTCTAGACTTTGGCCGGCAACCGCCGATTACATCGCTCGACAGTTTGAGGACAAAAAAAATCCTGTCGTGCACATGGAATTTAGAAGGCATTGGATTGAACTAAAACTCTCTGAAACTGAGCGTGAGCCTTCCAGCACGGAATGGAGTCATTTTACTTTTTACACATGGGATAGGAAAGAATGAGACTCAAGTTCATTCAATCAGGTTATAATCGTTTCTTTTTCAAACCCATCCCCGCGTCTTCACTCGGGATTTTTAGAATTCTTTTTTCGCTCGTGATGCTTGCCAATGCGGTTTTACTTTTTCCTGATCTGAAAACCTGGTTTTCTGAAAGCGGGGTCTTGCCGAATTCGCTCGCTAAAGATTTGCTCTCAGGTATTCGGATCAATGTATTCAACCTTTTTCCTCCGACCGATTTCACTCTCTATTCAGTCTTTTCGATTTATCTCTTAAGCATCCTTTGTCTGCTTTTTGGAATTTTTACAAGAACCGCAACGGTCCTTGCGTGGATACTGACGGTTTCGTTTCATCACCGAAATACTTTGATCTTAAACAGCGGAGACACTGTCATGCGGTGTCTTTTGTTTTATATGATCTTCGCTCCACTCGGGAAAACCTTTTCCGTAGAAAGATTGATTCGCGTATTGAGGGGTAAGGAAGAAGAGGGGAATACTCTTTTTATTCCCTGGTCTCAGCGCCTGATGCAAATTCAGGTGGCCGTAATGTATCTTGCAACCGTTGCCTGGAAACTCCGCGGAGAAATGTGGGTCCAAGGGACGGCGGTCTTTTACACTTCGAGATTGAAAGAGTTTGAACGTTTTCCGATGCCCGCTTGGACGCGAACCCTTTGGTATTCCCAAATCTCTTCTTACTTTGCATTAGCGGTGGAGTTTTCAATGGGAGCCCTGGTTTGGATCCGAGAATGGCGTTACCCGATTCTCCTCTCGGGACTTTTATTGCATTTGGGTCTTGAGTACTCGATGAACGTCCCCGTTTTCCAGTGGTTTGTGCTTTCAACTTATGTTCTATTTATCGAACATTCGAAGTGGGTTGAATGGAAAACTCGAATCATAGGATTTTCAAGCGCTCGAGAGCGTGTCTATTTCGATGGTGACTGCGGATTTTGCACTCGTACGGTTCAAGTCATTGAACACTTGGATCTCTTAAATCGCTTTGAGTTCGTGAGTTTTCGAAAGAAAGCAATTCTCGTAGATAAGAAGTTCCCGGCCGAACGTGCAGACAGTGAAGTTTTAATGAATCGAAAAGGGGAATGGATCGGTGGTTACGATGTTTTTCGAGAAATGGCCAAAAAACTTCCGCTCACACTTCTAATAGTCCCTTTTTTATATCTGCCTCCCGTTCCGCAAGTCGGTCGATTGATTTACAAATGGGTTGCGCGAAATCGCCAAAGAATCAGTGACCTTCTAAAAATGAACACGGTTTGCCGCAGGGACTAATTCTCAAGACTAAAATCTTACCATCATGGCCGCCGTCAGTCGGTTTTCCGTTTGTGTTAAATCGGGCGACCAACCTGTGACAGCGGAGCCCGCAGACCCTTGATTCCCTCCGCTCGGAGTGACTCCTCCCGTTCCTGTGTAGTAGGGCACATTGGCCCAACGGTGATTAAATTCTAAACGGAAAGTGAGATTTCTTGTCGGCATGTAGTCGGCCGTGATTTGCGTATCCCAGGCCCAGAAGTCATCCCCTGGATTTGCCGTGAAGTAAGGTGTTCCCGAAGTCGCTGTCGCCCCATTTACGGGCGGTAATAGAACTAAGTACCGCCCTGGATTGTTGATAGCGCCTCCGCCGAAAGTCAGGCCATACTGATCGCGACTGAACCAGAGTCGGTTGTAGGCCATAAATCCTAAGAAGTACTGATTTCCGCACTCTACTCCGCCCCCGCTCTCGCAACCTGCATCGAAGGTCAAAGACATCGCCGCTTTGCTTAAAATTCCGTTCTGATTCTCGAAATATTTCACCATGACACTGTCATCGGTGTGAAAACGTTTTCGGTCTGGGATATTGAGAGTGTCGGCGCCGTAGTATTGGTTTCCTGAAATCGAAAGGCTGTCATTGGGACGGTATAGGATTTGAAGTCCTAGCCCCGGTTGATTGTTAAATCTCCCATAAGATTGCCATCCATTGACAATCCAAGGTTCGATTTTGAGTTTATCGCTTGGAAAAATCTGAACGCGGACGCCGTTAAAATACCAAGGAGTGTTGGATGAAACAAACGAAGGTTGATAGGTCCAATTATCAAAATTATAATAACTCCAAAGTCCAACGTAAGACATAAAGATTCCAGCTTGGATATTAATCCCATTCATCACATCTAAGTGATAAGACGCGTAAGCTTCCGAGAGATAGCGGTAACCGTTATCCAGTGTCCATTGGCCGCGAGAGGGACTCGAGTCGTTTCTCGGAGTTGCGACAGAGTACATTCCAAACTGTGTCATCAATCGAAATCCGACATTTTTATAATTGAAATCTCCGCCCACTCCCATCTGTGTGATTTGAAATTCTCCATGGCGAAAGACTTCGCTCGAGCCCGAAATGGTGTTGTCTGCGGGTCGGTTGAAAGAGTAGTGGTATGTCGTATCCAATCGTAACTCTGGAATAAAGTATTTTGTTGCAAGCGGAGTTTCTGTAGGAGCGTATCCACCCGGCGTCCAAGTAAAATCTCCAAACGCAAAAGGCTCGGCGATTTTTCGAGATTCATCGGCTACCGCAAACAAACAGATCAGGTTGAGAATGCAAATAAGTTTAGGAATCATTTTCGGCTCCTTGTGGAATGAGTTTGAGGCGGTAACCCACCCCGATTTCGGTTTGAATAAAATCGTGAGATTCAGAATTGACTTGAAGACGTTTTCTTAATTGACCGATGTAGACGCGGATGTATTGCGCGTGTTCGGTGGAATGCAGACCCCACACAGCCTGAAGAAGCGCCCCGTGGGTCACCACTTTTCCGACGTGGTCACACAGAACTTTGAGGAGGTTGTATTCGGTAGGTCTGAGTTTAATTTCGGTTTCACCGACTTTTACTGTTCGTGTGTTTCGATTAACAGCTAAAGAACCATTTTTAAAAAGAGGGGTTGGAGAGTTTTTATCGGTGCGTCTTTCGGCAACCCGCATTCTCGCCAAAAGCTCAGGCACTCCGAAAGGTTTTGTGATGTAATCATCGGCACCCGCGTTGAGAGCTTTTACTTTCTCTTCTTCGGAATCTCGAGCAGTCAGAATAATGATAGGAGTCTTCGACCAGTCTCGCACTTTCTCTAGAACGGTTTGCCCGCCCATATCTGGGAGATCCATGTCCAAAAGAATCAGATGAGGCGCCCGCTCGATAATTTCTTTGATTCCTTCGCTACCCGTATGAGCCTCAAACACCTCGTAATCATGCGCTTCTAGGCTTAGGCGAATGAAACGGCAGATAGATTTTTCGTCGTCTATCACGATCGCTTTTTTCTTAAGTTTGATCATAGCCTGCCTTTGCTATCGCTTTCGGGGACTTTCTCTTGCCAAAGGGGAAGCATTACCTTGAAGCAGCTTCCGTTTCGATCGAGCCTGTTGATGACAGATACCTTTCCTCCGTGAGCTTCAACGATTCCCTTTACGATCGAAAGACCGAGACCGATTCCACCGGTGGGGCTTCCGGGTTCACGATAAAATTTCTGGAATATTTTTTCTTGTGATTCGAGAGAGAATCCCTTGCCTTCGTCTAAGATATTTAAGGAGAGAAACTCGGAGCCATCTTCTTTTCTGGCGATGATTTCAATCTTGGAATTCTCGGGAGAATATTGCGATGCATTTCTCAAGAGGTTGAATAAGACGTGTTCAATCATTCTCGCATCCACACTTGTGTAGAGTGCAGGTTCGCAAAGAATTTCTAAAGTTTGATTGACGACATTCCCCTTCTTAAAATCTCGCACGGTTTCACTGATGAGATCCGAAACCTCGATAATTTCTTTCTTGAGCCCCAATTTTCCAGAACTGAGCCGGGACATATCGAGGAGGTTTTCAACGACGTGATTCAATCTCTCGGCGGAATGAACGAGATCTTCGGTCAAGTTTTTTCGATTTGCTTCAACGCTCGCGGTTATCTTGTCCGATAAAGCGCTCGCAGCTCCGATAATAGCAGTGATGGGAGTTCTCAGCTCGTGGGAGACAGAATCTAAAATGGCTTCATAAAGTCTTTCAGACTCTTTGAAAACTTTTACCATTTGAGCGTTCTCTTGAAGTGAATGCCTTTCAATCGCGAGGGCGCTGGCCGCAGATACCGCTTCTAAAATTGCCTCTTGTTCAATGCTGGGAGCTTTTCCATCTTCTGGAAAATACATTACGATTCCGAGAACTCCTTTGGTTCCCTTTAAGGGTAAACAAAAGACGTCGGTTCCTGAGAGAGTGGATGTTCCAAGTCCCGCCTTTTTTTCATTCGTATTGACCCATTGAGCAACCGCCAAAGATTTTCTTCCGACTGGAAATCCGGAAGAAGTGTGTGCATTCTCCTCGAGTACGCCGGAGCTCTCCCGTAGCAAAAGCCCACATCTTCCTTTCATCGTCGACTCAATGAATTTTGCAGTAATTCCTTTGAGGGCTTCGACACCTTCGACAGAGGCTAAGGAACGGGTGAAATCGTAAAGAAGGTTGGTTCTTCGCGCTCGAAGTCTCA
>CALCZU010000026.1 GCA_937903155.1 uncultured Bdellovibrionales bacterium | reverse complement strand
CCATAAATTGTGTCGCTCCCTTTTTACCCACAAGAATAAAGCAAACTTCCAATCCATGAATCCCATAGTTTTTTCCTGCGTCCGTGTGTCGCAAATCAAAAGGTAACCTTACTCGTGTGATTTTTTCAAATTTTTCAGACAGTTTTTTGCCCATAATATTTTCCCTTCGTAAATTTCGGTTCCATGATCCACTGCCAGTTTTCTAGTTTTGAAATAAAGCGTGTAACCCACCCGGTACAATCCTTCACCTAAGTCTTCGGTTTTTTGCTTTAAAAAAGACTCGTAGGTAATTTGTCCAGAATTTACGTTTAGGTGGTAGAGTCTCATTGTTTTTCCGTATCGTATTCTATATCGTGATCTGGGTCTCTTAACCGATGTATTATTAATTCGTAAAGAATACCGAACCACATACGTTCCGCATTTTTAACTCCAACCAAATCAATTGTTTTATTGAAAGCATCTGAAAAATACTCTGCTATTTTCGTGGCTTCCTCTTTGTTCATTAATCTTGCTCCTGTCATTTTCCCCTCGTATACCAAAAAGTTCCCCACACCATGCTTGAAGCTACTACTCCGACTGCAACCCATGCCCAGTCGGGTAGTAAGCTTTTTTGCTCAATCGTAATGTGGATCGGCTTTTCATTCTTTGGCTCAAGTTTGATCAATTCGTCAAGGGTTGGTTCGTGTTTTTGTTTCGGTTGTGAAATATATTCTCTCAAAGCACTGTCGGTAACTTCGGCGTAGCCGTTGGTCGAGAATAAGAAGAGACTTGTTATTAATGTGGCGATGACGTACTTCATAACTAACTCCTTAGTAGTAGGTATTGGGAATGGGAACCGTCAGGACCGGTAAAACATAATTGTGATTGTTTGTTTGACTGGTCACTGAAAAACTCCCTGTTATTGATCCCATTGTAAGCTCACAATGTGTAGGAAATGCGGCGACATTACAGTAATTTTGAATCTGCCATGCAAATAATGTGAACAGATCAGGATTCCCGTTTGTGCACGAAATTGAACCTTGAATTGTGAAGATAAAGGGTTGTCCATTATGCGTATTCGTAAACCCACGACTTTGGCTTCCCACTTGCGACAACACACAATTTGACGGTTGAGGCGTTGGCGTAGGCGTTGGAGTCGGACTAGGAGACGGACTCGGTGTCGGTGTTGCACTTGGAGTCGGACTAGGTATTGCAGTCGCACTAGGTGTTGTCGGACTTGGAGTCGGTGTCGAATTTTCCGACACTACTGGAGTAGGAACCGGAGTTGCAGGGTAGTCCACTTGAATTGTGGGAGTACCGCAAGCTGCAAGCATTACGATGAATATGAAGTACTTCATTTCGGTTTCCTCTCGTATAGAAACAATTTAAGGCCGTGTTCTACAACCTCGCGGAGTTTAAAGCCGCCTTTGGATGCCTCAAGTTTCACTAGGGATAAAAGTTCTTTTTCAACCTCAACGGTAATGGCTAATTTTTCTGGTTTTTTTAGTTGAGGCTTGTCCATACTTTTACCCCATCAATTTAGTGACGCCTTCTAAAAGAGCAGAATGTCTTTTCTGACTTCCTTTAATTTCGTCAATCATTTTTTGAAGCTTTGCAATTAAAACATTGTCTTCTAATGCCGAATCGTGGGCTTTTTGAACGTCTTCTAAATCGGAGCGCTTAATTTTTATTTTTTTAAGACTTTTATTTACAGCCTTCATGGCACGGAATTCAGTCAAGGTGAGGTTTTTATCGACTTCACCGTTCTTTAAACCTTTTTGCCATTCTGATCGTGCCTTACAATAAGCCGCGGTTCTGGCCAGGTTTTCCTTGTAAGTTTTTTTCTGTTTCGGCGTCATTTTGCTAAAGTTTTTCTTGTTCAGTTTCATTTTTTTACTCCTTTAAGTTGTTAACCAACCCACAACTATAATGTAGCGCATTAGACGCGTATGGTCAATACTTTTTTATGGGTTTTTACGCATATAGTCATAACCTATTGGAATTATTGGGTATAATTCCCAGGCACCATGAAACTTAAGCAAGAACGTTGGGGACATTCAGGCCTGTACCGGGACAAGGCCAAGGCAGAAAGAGAGCTTCATTTGAAGCATTTATGCGTGGATTGTAAAAAGGTTCAGGTGTTTCCCCCGCAAAATACGTGCGAGTTTTGTCGTCTTAAAGCGAAGACCATTTCGTCCCGTCTTCACGAATTGGATCTTTCCCAGTAAATTTTGCCCACCGACTCAAAATTATGTCGGCATATTCAGGATTCAATTCCATTCCAAAGCAATGGCGCTTGGTCTGCTCACACGCAATAATAGTGGATCCAGAACCACAAAACAGATCGACCACAATACTTCCAGGGTTTGAGGATGCCTGAATAATCGGCACGATCAAATCGACGGGCTTCATTGTAGGGTGGGATCCGTCACTCACTCTTGAATGCGTTCGACAAGAAAGAAAATTCTGCCCTTCCGTGTGATTGAAAATTCGGTTTTTCCCGTGAGCCACATACACACAGAGCTCTGTATTCCAGCACGGATGACGTTTGGACATGGAAGGAAGGGGATTCGTTTTATTCCATACGAGATACGAAACGTAATCCTTTCCCTTAAAGAGATCCCATATTCTTTGAATCAAGAATTGTGAAGTCCAGATGTAGGCCGTGAAGGAATCATCTACACAATAGGGGATCATAGAAAGCAATTTTTCAATATTACAATCTTTGTCCCACTCAGCCTTGGAAAGTGTTTCCATTCCTTTTGAAAAGTCCGCTGTGTAGTTTTTGGAATGAGACGCGACATTGTAGGGTGGATCCGTAAAAACTAAATCCCCTTTCAATTCACCCATAAGCTTTAAAATGTTTTTCTCTTCCGTGCAGTCACCAATCAAAAGTCGGTGATTGCCTAAAATCCATAACTCTCCGAGTTTTGACTTTACGACTTTTGGAACTTCGGGGACCTCGTCCTGGTGCTCTTCCTTTTTCTTTTTGTTCTCTTTGTTTTCGATTTCGTTTTGTTCGAAATCTTTTACTTCTATCGGTTTTACTTCGATATTGAGTTCTTTTATTTCTGGTATTGAAAACCCGATTAGTTCTAGATTCAGGTCGGGAACTGACCTGATTAATTCTTCTAGGTTGTCCCATTCCCCACCGTGCTTATTCGCCGCAATCATGGCTTCGGTTTCCCAAACCTCGTCGGCTTCGACTTCACGGTATTTAAAACGCTCGCCTCCGACAATGATGACACCTTCCGCAACTGTTTTGCTTACAGTCGGAATATTAAAAACTCTCTCTATTTTTATTTCGGCGTCTTCAGGTAAAACTTTAGATCGCTGGTGTCCACCCACTAATCGTTTTGTGGTTTTGTTGTAAACAAAGCCAGACATATCCCCGTACTTGACCAGGGATTGTTTCAGTGATTTCAATTTCTCTGGGCTTATCTTGCGTGGGTTTTTTGGGTTTGGTGCGAGGTCTTTTATTTTCATCTGGGGATTTTATTTTCTTTTTCTTCATTTTGCTATCCTTTTGTAAGGCCTTAAAAACCAACCTTTACAGTCATTGCAATACATTTGTTGACTCATCGTCGTAAAATTTGCACGGAAACCTTTTTTCTTAATTTCTAAACTTCCACATTTCGGACACGCGTCTTTTACGTCTTGCAACAAAGACAGTTGAGGGTGTTTTATCATCCAAGGACGCATCGCCAAGTAAACTTTTTCTAAAAGAAGAACGTCTTGCTTATTGTACTTCACCATCTTTTCCCACGATTTCGGATCGTTTCTCATGCAGCCTAACCACAAATCAAAGCCGTCGGTTTTTTCTTTTCTGCCAAGCCCTAAATAATTTCCAATATCGTCGAGCTTATTCGAATTAAGCGCAAAGTCGTGTCTTGCAACTTTCTTCGTGTCGATACTTGTTTTAGGAGGAATAGGTTTAAGTCCGTGGTATAGGAATCTGGCTTTCGATTTTTTAATGTCAAAAGAGTCCCCATTGTGGGCAATAATAATATCGGCCTCACTCATTAATTCATGGAGCCTGACACAAAGTTTCTTATCGGTTTTGTCTGAGCCTTTGATGACGGCATATACTTGTGGCTCGTCTAGCCATTTGTATGCAAAACACAACATTTCCCATTCTTTTTCGTAGGCAATCACGTTTTGTTCGTATTTTCCCCACACATAAGCGAGGTTCGGGGAAGTCTCTATATCGTAGAGCAGTACCTTGGCTTTCATTTATGTCCTTGGGTATAGGTTGGAGAGGGAGATGGTTAATTGTAGCACATTCATCCGGCAAAATTTGCCGAATAATGATATGGTAAAAATATGCCTCCTCCAAAACACACTCAGGTAAAAAAGGGAATGCAGGTGACTAAATGCACTGAAGAGGTCATCGGCATTATTTGCAATGCGATTCGCTTAGGTGCGTACATGGAAGGCGCTGCAGTCTACGCAGGCGTCGATAAGGGCACCTTCTACAACTGGCTAAAGTATTCTCATAAAACGCACAAACACTACAAACCAATCTATGCAGCGCTGCGCCACGCGCTTGATAAAGCAGCGGAAGATGCGACCATGCGTGACCTTGTCAATATTGATAAGTGTGCGATGGGACAAGACTGGGAATATGAAAGATATCCTGAAGGACACGAGCGTGAGGGTGAATTAATTCTGACTGATTTAGGAAGACCAATTCCAAAAAAAATAGGATTGAAACCTGATTGGAATGCATCTGCATGGCGTTTATCGAGACGCAAACCTAGAGAGTGGGCACAAACTCAAAAAGTAGAACACACCGGAAAAGATGGTGGACCGATTGAAACAGCCGAAGAAACACCCGAAGAAAAAGCTCTTCGTCAAGAACTCACAGAACAACTTTTGGCAGGCCTAAAGGTTTTGGATGCGTGAGTTTTCCATTGAGGAATCTCATGCTGTCATAGAAACCGTGCGTGAGAGAGCACGCAATGAGATTTTAGCATTTACGCTTTACACTAAACCCGATTATCAAATTAACTGGCACCATAAACTTTTAGGTGAGAAACTAGATGCATTCGTTCGCGGAGACATTCGGTTTCTGATGGTTTTCATGCCTCCTCGACATGGAAAGTCCGAACTCGTTTCGCGTCGCTTGCCCGCAATGCTGCATGGGAAGTTTCCTGACTCTGAAATCATGGCGTGTTCGTATTTAGATTCGCTCGCAGGTGACATGACGATTGCGGTTCAAAACGTAATTGACTCAAAGGCATACCATGAAATATTCCCCGAAACAAAAATCTGGGCACCCGGTACTAGCTACACTAAAGGGACTCGAAACTCTTCTGAACACCACATTATTGGACGACGTGGTAAGTATCGAGGGCAAGGCGTGGGGGGGAGCTTTACCGGAAAAGGTGCCAACTTCATTATCATTGACGATCCAATTAAAGGACGCGAAATCGCGGACAGTATCGCATTCAGGGAACGTCTTTGGAATTTCTACAATAACGATTTATTTACACGACTTGAAACCGATCTCAAAAACGGAAGACTCGGACAAGTCCTCATAACTCAAACTCGCTGGCACGAAGACGATTTGTCTGGTCGTCTCATCGATTTAATGCACAAAGATCCAAACGCCGTGCAGTGGGATATTTTAAGTCTTCCTGCGATTCGTGTTGACAAGGACAATAAGTATGATCCACGAGAACTAGGACAACCTCTTTGGCCAAAGAAATACAATCTCGATCAACTCAATCAAATCAAAGCAGCGCTTGCAGCCGAAGGTGGAGTGCGAGGTTGGAGTTCTTTATTCCAACAAAATCCCATTCCGGACGGCGGCGGTCTTTTCAAAGATAGAATGTTTGCGTTTTGTGATCTGCCGGGTGGTTATGATTATACGTTTGTGACCGGCGATACCGCATACGAAGAAAAACAGGAAAACGATTTCCATTGCTTCACCGCTTGGGGAGTTAAAGGGGATCAACCCTATATTTTGGATGTTATCATGGAGCAAATCAAAGCCGTAGATGCGGAAGCGTGGGCAGAACCGTTTATCAGGAAATATTCTAAGTGGGGATCACACGGAGCTTATATTGAACCAAAAGGCCATGGCATTTACTTGAATCAAGCGTTTCGAAGGAAACCAGGAATCTTAATTCCTTCAGAAAACGATATTAAAGATTTCTATTCAGATCGAAACAAGGACAAGGTTGCACGCGCGAACGCTGCCGTGCCGCATCTTGCAAATAGGAAAATTTATATTTCTAACCACATTGCCAACAAAGAAACATTAGTGGCACAATGTCTGAGTTTTCCGAAAACAAAACACGACGACTTTGTTGACACAGTGGTCGACGGTTTAAAAAAGATTTATGGCAGATCGGTAAGTCTGTTAGACTTATTCGCTAGGGGATAATCAATGAAAAAAGGTAAAAAGATTTCAAACGCGAAGAAAGCCAAAATCACTAACGACGTGACTCAAGCTATTCTAGGTTTCAATGCAACCTCAATGAATCCATTCACACCTGGAGCGAGTATCGGAACTCCAATCAACCAGGTAGGAACTCTCTTCGTAAACAATCGTTGGTACTTCGTATCGAACTTCCGACAATTGCTTTCTGAAATCTATGTGGAGCATGGAATTGTTCAGACGGTCGTGGATGTCCCTGTAGACGACGGATTCCGTGGTGGGATTGATATCATCACCAATCAAATTAGTCCTGAAGACCTCAAAAAGCTCAAAAACAAAATGGAGCAGGAAAACGATATCGAGATTTTGAAGCAAACGTTCAAGTGGAACCGTCTCTTCGGTGGAGCGGCGACCATGATCATGACCAATCAAGATCCTGCAACCCCACTTGAGCTATCAAAACTTAAAAAAGATGATCCACTCGAGTTTCGTGCTGTAGATATGTGGGAGCTTTTCTTTTCACTTCAAAACACTGACAACTATGCCGAAGCCATAGATGATCAGATGAATACCCTCACAAAATATTACGATTATTACGGCGAACAAGTTCACTACACGAGAGTCATGAAACAAGTGGGCATGGTTGCTCCTTCTTTCTTACGTCCACGATTGCGTGGTTGGGGTTTCTCGATTTGTGAAGCTCTCGTCAATTCCATTAACCAATACCTGAAGTCGAATAATCTAATTTTCGAGGTTCTCGATGAATTTAAGATTGACGTTTACAAGATGAAAAATCTTGCAAACACACTTTTAAATCCTAATGGTGCTGCTGCCGTGCAAGCCCGCATTGCCGCCGCGAACCTGCAAAAGAATTTCCAACATGCCGTTGCAATGGACAGCGAAGATGATTTCATTCAAAAGGAATTAAGCTTCGCAGGGATTGCCGAAACCATGGTTGGAATTCGCATGCAAATTGCGTCCGACCTAAGAATGCCTCTCACTAAGGTATTCGGGATTTCTGCTCAAGGATTTAATAGCGGTGAAGACGATATCGAAAACTACAACGCAATGGTTGAGAGTTCGATTCGTGCCAAGGCTAAGTTTTCAGCACTTCAAATGGTGCAATTACGTTGCATTCAAATGTTTGGCTACATCCCAGATGACTTAGATATCGGTTTCAAGCCGCTTCGAATGCTTTCTGCAGAACAGGAAGAAAATGTAAAAACCCAGCAGTTTAGTCGGTTATTCCAAGCTGCAGGTGCGGGCCATATTACGAACGAGCAATTCCTTGAAGCGTGCAACAAGAATAATTTGTTCCCGATTCAGGTGGATCCAAGCACCGAACAAATCAACATGGACGATGAGGACACAGTCGGTGCCGAAGGAACGGACTCGCCGAAAGCCACATCAAAAACTTTAGCCGATGAAGCTCCGGAAGCGGATGTTTGACGAAATTCAAATAACGCCTGCAACGATTAAAGCCATTCAAGAAGGTCTTGCTTTGGCTTTTTATGGTGACTACTACCAGCTGACAATTCGTTGCGTTTTTGAGGGAATGGAAGTTCCGGTTCGTGTGATTATGGTACCGGATGATATTCCCGTTGCTCCTAAGACGCCTAATCTAAAAGTTATTCCACCAAAGGAGAAAAACTAAATGTGGACGCCTGGTAAAACACTAGAAGACGTAGAAATAGAAACAATTATTGCGGCAATGAAATACCACGAGCAAAATAAGACACGTGCCGCGGAATCTCTCAAAATTTCAATTAGGACTATTGACGCAAAGCTTGCGCGACATGAGGAAAAAAAGAATGGAAGAAAAAAAACAGAAACAAAAGATGCAAATGTACGCACCAGCTCCGGGGTTCGTTTGGAATCCCATGCTAAGCCGACCAAGGAACAGCCAGTGTCCTTGCAACAGCGGGATAAAGTTCAAAAAGTGTTGCCTACCAAAACTGCCTAGGGTGATGCCAACGAAGGATCATTTACTAGAAATCATCGCAAAGAATAAAAAAGATGAGAGTCAAACACCTAATTCACTTCCTGAGCAAACTGGATCCTGAAACACGAATTTTCACGACCGGGGCTGAAGGAGTATTTCCGATGCAAGGCGGTAACCTTTGCCCGTTCAAAGTTTCGGTTAATGATTTTGGGACAGCGCTTATTGTTGATGACGGTTTTTCCTGGCACGGCCATATTAGTGAGAATTGGATCGACCTAAACAGATTTCACCCTGAGAAACATGCGAACAAAAGAAATAAAACCAATTCCTGAGAAACCGAGTGATTACGATCATCTCGAAGACATTATTCTGAAAATGTTTAGGGAAGAAATATACTACCCATTGCTTGAGGAACTACAAGTTCCAAAGAAAACAATTATCAATTCTTCCGACGTCATCCTTGCGGCTATTCAGAGTGGACTCATTTACTTTTCTAGAGGACAATTTAAAGGCCGGTTCAATGCGGCTCTGTCTCGAGAGTTGAAACGTATCGGCGCTAAGTGGGATCCAAAACAAGTGTCGTGGAGGATTCCGCTTAGCTCTTTATCGCAGGACATTAGGACGGCCATTTCGGCAAGCGAATTTCGCTTCACCCAAGTACTTCAGAAAATTGATGACAGACTGGCAAAGCAGTCGGCAAAATTTGCCGACATCGTGAAAATTGATCAGTTCTTCGATAAAACTCTGTTCAAATTGGACGGTGAAATCAAAAAGTCGTTGAAGGGCATAGCCATTTCACCGGAACTAACCGATTATCAAAGAAAAGTAATCTCAGCCGAATATACCAAGAACTTAAATCTCTACATTCAAGACTTCACCAAAAAGGAAACGAACGAGCTTCGTAAAAAGATGCAGGAGCGCGTCCTTAAAGGGTATCGGTACGAAGGCGTCATTAAAGAAATTCAGAAAAGCTATGGAGTTAGCCATCGCAAAGCAAAGTTTTTAGCGCGTCAAGAGACCAGTTTGATGATGACAAGTTTCAAACAGAGTCGATACACTGGCGCGGGTGTTAATCAGTATCGATGGCATTGCGTTGTTGGGAGTGCAAAGCATCCCGTTAGACCAATGCATAAGATACATGACGGAAAAATATATAGATTCGATCAACCACCTATTGTAGACTTAAAAGGAAACAGAAAAAATCCTGGCCAAGACTACAATTGTCGTTGTGTCGCAATACCACTGGTGAAATTCAATGAATGAACCAATCGGAAGAGTTTATTTCGGTTTACATATGCTGCCCGGTGTTGCCGAGTACCAAGAACCTGGCAAAGAACCTTATCGCATTTTCTTAAGTGAGCCCACGATCAAAAACATGGATTCAACCTTTCAAGGTCGTCCCGTTTATGTTGGTCATGTGGAGGAAGTGGATCCAGACAAACGCGTTCCGGACGGATATGTTGTTCGAAGTTTCTTTAATAAAATGGACGGGAAGCACTGGGCCGAGTTTTTAATCACCTCGGATAAAGGTCACGAAGCTATTTCGAAAGGCTGGAGACTATCCAACGCTTACTTCCCTAAAAATTTTGGTGTGGGTGGACTTTGGAATGGAGTTCAATACGCAAAGGAAGTCGTTTCCGGCGAGTATGAGCATCTTGCACTTGTTCCTAATCCCAGATATGATGAATCAATCATCTTAAATCCAGACGACTTCAAGAAATATAACTTGCAAAAAGAAAGCGAGCTGGTCAGACTGACTAACTCAAAGGAGAAAAACAAGATGTCCTTAATCAGTTTTTTCAAAAAAGAAAAAGTCGAAAACGGTTTGGAAATCGAATCCGCAGTCGTCGTTTTGCCAGAGAGCAAAAAAGAAATGACTGTCGGTGAAGCGATCAAAGTCGCTGACAAATTTTTGAATATGCACGGATACGCTAACGGAGACCACATGGTCAAAGTTGGTGAGGAAGAAATGTCCGTCAATGATCTCTCTTCGAAATACATGGGAATGTGCGAAGAAAAAAAGGCTAACGAAGAAAAAGCTGCTGCCGCAATTTCTGATGAAGAAAAAAAGGCAAACGCTGACAAAGATAAAAAACCTGAAGAAAAAGTCGAAGATAAAAAAGAAAATAAAGAAGATATCGTCGACAAAGATAAAGAAACACCCAAAGAATCAGGTTCAGATGAATTGACCAAAAAAGAAAATGCCTATTTTGAGACTTTGAAAAATGCACATACAAAAGTGCAGAAAAATAAAAACGAAATCGATTTAGATAAAATGAGTCGTGGTCAAAAACGATACGGTTCAAACTAATAACAAAAATCTTTTAAAAGGAGATATGCAATGGCAACAACTGCAGGTGCTTTAAGTCAGGTTTCTGTAACAGATAGAGTAGCGAAGCTATTAAGCGCTGAAGCTACTGGTGGAACTGCTCCATACACGTACCAATGGTACCGTTCAACCATCACTGGTTTTTCTCCTGGCGGCGGTAATATCATTACTGGTGCAACTTCTTTAAGTTTGACTGACACTGGACTTACTCCAGGTGTTGATTATTTCTACAAAGTAGTTGCAACGGATGCTGGTTCTGTTTCCGGAACATCTTCGCAATTAGCCGTCACGACTCTTGCTCCTCAACAGAGCCCTAACCAATTTCAACAAAGCCCTGCTCTTGGTCAAGTTGATCAAAAAATGGAACCGAACACAGTTGTCTGTCAGTTCGATCCTTCCGGTTCTGGCACGCTGGTTCCTGGACAAGCAGTTAAAGTTTCGCAAACTGCTGGCAAGGTTCCTCAAGTTGTTGCTTGCACTGCAACTTCCGACCAATGCGTTGGATTTGTAAACTACAACATCAAAAACCAAGCTTTCGTGCCTGGTGATTACCTCGAAGTATCGATGGACGGAAATGTTCTTTTCCTCGTTGCTACAGAGGCAATCAGCCGTTTCGCAAAAGTTACAAGCTTACCCGACTCCGTTGCTGGTGGTTGCGTCGGTGGGGTAAAAGCTGCAACTGGATCAAGCGGCTTGGTTCTTGTCGGATACGCATTCGATAAAGCAGCTTCAGGCGAACTTTTCCGAGTTGTGGTGAAAGCACCTTACTTCGGATTGGATTCGTAATTTAACCCCCACTTAAACTAGGAGAGAAACATGGTAGAGATTTTAGGTTCAAATGGGAAACCAATCATCTTAAACGAACGTGAAAAGATGGTTGCGCTCCACAATCAACGGCAAGTAAACGCCCTTGGGTATGATATCGACATCACTACCCTGACTTCGATCATCAAGAAAGTCACAGAGCAAAAGTTTTTCCAGATTGCTCCTGCTGATTATCTCCCTGTTCGAGTGGGTGAAGGTGCTTGGTCGTCAAGCTTGTTAACCTACCGTTCTTTTGACTTGGCTGCTGATTTTGCCGAAGGTGTTCTGAACACTGGTGCAAACAGTGCCCGTCTAGCGGTTGCTGATGCTGGTATTGATGCAGTACCCATCAAGGTCAACAACTGGGCAAAAGAAATCGGTTGGACTCTTATGGATCTCGCGCAAGCCGCGAAATCTGGTAACTGGGATCTAGTTACCGAAAAAGAAAAATCCAGAAAAAAGAACTGGGACCTTGGTATTCAAAAAGTTGCTTTCTTAGGGCTTGAAGGAAACTCCGACGTTCTCGGACTTTACACACAGTCTGGAATTGAAACCAACACAACCTTAATCACGAGTGCAATCAGCTCTCAAGTCGGCACACCTGCCAACATCAGCGCAATTGTCCGTGGATTACTCCAGGCTTACAGAGCAAACTGCGCTCGTACCTCAATGCCCTCTGTATTCGTAATGCCGGAAGATGACTATCTCGGAATGGCGACTCCTTCGAGTCCTTCTTTCCCGATTAAGTCTCTCTTGGAATTGTTCTTGGAAACATTCAAAGTCATGACAGGGAATCCGAACTTCAAAATTCTTCCTTGCGCATACGGCGACGCTTCCAACAACAGCCTTGGAGTCACTCGCTACGTGTTGCATAACTATGATGATGCTTCCATTCGCATGGACATCCCCGTTGACTACACAAACACCTTGGCAAACTCGGTCAATAACTTCTCGTTCCAAAACGTGGGTTATGGACAGTTCACCGGCGTGTTAGCGTACCGTCCGAAAGAAATGATTTACTTCCAATACTAAGAGTAATTGGAAAAAAGTAATCCCAAAGGGGACTCAGGGGTTTTCCCTTAGTCCCCTTTATTTTAGGTGGGGAAACATGTCGGCTTACTCAAATCCTACGGTTCAAGATTTCAAAGATTATTTCAACCGGGATTTCCCGTACGGCACCACCACGGACACCATCATGGATTCGGACATTTCGAAAGCCGAGCTTTTGGCTTTCATTGCTATTAATCCATGCCTTTTCCAATCCCAAGAGATTTACAATATCGGTTTTTTGCTTTTGTCGGCTCACTCACTCGTCATGAATATTCGTGCGAGCTCCCAAGGTATTTCAGGGAATTATCCATGGATGACGACGAGTAAATCTGTGGGATCAGTTTCTCAAGGCTTGACCATTCCGGATCGAATCCTTGCAAACCCGGAATATGCATATTTGTCCCAAACGAACTACGGCGCTCAGTATTTGATGATGATTTTGCCACAACTTACTGGCCAAATTTTCATGGTGCCGGGGACGACACGCGAATGAGTGAAAAGGTTATTGAATATAATGATAAGGGCCTTAAAAATTTCATAGCCGCGTTTAAAGGCAAAATTCCTACTGCGCGCGTGGGTATTTTAGGCGGTAAAACTTTGCGAAAAAGCGAAGGTCCGACCAATGCCGAAATCGGTTTAAAACACGAGTTTGGAAAAGCGGGGATGCCTGTTCGTTCATTTTTGAGAGTACCCATTATTGAGCATTTACAACAATACCTTGACCAATCTGGTGCTTTTAACCAGGACGCACTCGAAAAAGTGATTGCCGAAAAAAGTATTAAGAATTGGATGTCTAAAATTGCCTTGGTCGCTGAGAAAGTTGTTCTCGAAGGATTTCAGACGGGTGGGTTTGGCAAGTGGAAACCAAGTCTAATGGCTCACAAAAAAGTGAAAATGACTTTAGTTGAGACGCAGCAGCTTCGCAACTCAATTACATCGGACGTGAAAGAATGATCATATCCAATGCAAATTCAATTCGTTTGAACCAAAACACTGGTACTTTGCCGGACATGGAAGATGCCATGCGGTCATGGTTTCAACCCATGATTTTCACGCGCGTGCAGAAAACGGTTAAAAACTCCCTAGTTGTCGAGACGAAAACCGATATTAGTTTCAGTGGGGTTTGGCAACCTTTTACGGCTCAACAATTGAAGCAAATGCCTGAAGGACAGAGAGAATGGAAATGGTTTACTGTTCACGCTCAAATCGGTTTGTCTTTAAAACCTGATGAAATTGTGATCTACTTAGGTAACTCCTACCGAGTAATGGAAAAGCTTGACTATGAAATTTACGGTTACAATGAGTACCATTTAGTCGAGGATTACACGACTGCGACTCCTCTAATCACTGAAAATACTCAAGACCAACTTACGACTGAAGACGGCGAGGTCATTGTCACGTGAGCTTGACTCTCACATCTTATACGCTTGCGACTTCACCAACGAGTACGATTTCATTTTTTGCCACAGGCGGTACATCGCCTTACGCCTACTCTGTCGTGGTTGGCGGGGTAGGTGGAACAATCAATTCGAGTGGACTTTACACGGCTCCCAATGCTTACGGCGAGGACACGGTTAGAGTTACCGACGCAAACGGATTAAAAGTCGACAAAATTGTGAGCGTAGGAAGCGCGCTTCAATTAGTGTGTGAAATCATACGACGAGAAATGGGACTGAATAATAATCAGTGCTATTTGTGGGATCAGAAATTCGACATCCCAACCGATTATCGTATTTACATTCCAGTTTCAGTCTTACGTTGCAAACCATTCGGGAATACAAACAAATGGGATGATGCATCACTTCAGTCACTAAACATGCACGCTACGCTTAGCGTTGACATACTCAGTAGAAGTATCGAAGCACTCAACCGAAAAGAGGAGGTGCTTTTAGCTCTGAACAGTGATTATTCTCGTCAGCAACAAGCTGCAAACTCTTTTTATGTCGCGCAACTCTCAACGGAGTTCGTGAATCTGTCTCAGGTGGATGGTGCTGCGATACCCTACAGGTTTAACATCTCTGTAGGATTACAGTACTTCTTTACTAAAGTATCGAACGTGCCTTACTATGACACTTTCGCACAACCTGAAATCGAGACAGAGCCATAAAATTTTGTTAAAATAAAACCTAACGAGGGAGTTTAAAAAATGGCCCAATTATCACTCACGAATATCGTCAATGTGTCCGTGTCTGCAGCGCAAAGCGGAGCAGGCGAATACAATACGAGCAACTTAGCTCTTTTTACAGCCGAACCATATGATTCCGGTTCTTTTGGAAGCTTAGGTTACAAAATCTATCTTTCTCCCTCTGAAGTAGGTGAGGATTTCGGAACTGGATCCGAAACCTACGAAATGGCGAATTCAATTTTTTCTCAACAACCCAATATTCTCGCTGGCAATGGATACTTAGTGGTAATTCCATTCGTTGTTGAAGTTCAAACTTTGGCATTTTCCGCAACTCCAGCTTCGGGAACTTTCATCCTGAATTTCGACGGAGATGCGACGGCTGCAATCAACTGGAATGACAATGCCGCTACAATTCAAACCAAAGTCAGAACACTTACTGGTTTAGAAGACGCGGTTGTCACCGGATCCATTCCTGCAGGCGTTACCGTTACGATGCAAGGTTATTATGGCAATGCCGCTTTAATGACTGTCACGTCGGACACTTTAGCAACTGCCGGTTCCGCACCCGTCACGGTTACCGTGGCTCAAGCCACTGCAGGTGAAACGCTTGCCGTTGCAATTACTCGTACCGCTTCACTCGTCCAATACTTCGGAGTTATTGCTTCGAATATTTTCGACGAAACCGATACGATTGCAGCTGCCGAAGTTCTGCAACCTCTCAACAAAATCGGTTTCTTTGTTCAGAGAGATCCTGCGACTGTGGATCCCTCTGGAATCTTGGATTTACTCCAATCCGGAAATCTTTCTCATTCTCGAGGACTTTTCTACGGTGCTGATAATGATTCAGACGCTTTAGGAATGATGTCCGCATATGCAGGTCGCGCTCTTTCCACGAATTTCACTGGAAACAACACGACTTCCACAATGCATTTGAAGGATTTGATTGGAATTCAACCTGATCCTTCCATGACTCAAACTCTTTTAACTCTCTGTCAATCCGCAGGAGCCGACGTATATGCGAGCTTCCAGGGAGTACCGAAGGTTTTCACGAGCGGTGCAAATAGTTTCTTCGATCAGGTTTACAACCTTCAATGGTTTGTCGGAGCAATTCAAATTGCAGGCTTCAATTTCTTAGCTCAATCGTCCACGAAAATCCCCCAAACCGAAAACGGAATGGACGGACTTAAAGGCGCTTACCGAAATGTGTGCGAAGCTGGCGTGAACAACGCTTATCTCGCTCCGGGAAGTTGGACTAGTTCGACGACGTTCGGTAATCAACAAGATTTCTTGGATAACGTTCGTCAAGTTGGGTACTACATTTATTCCCAACCGATTGCAAAACAATCGGCAAACGAACGTGCGGCAAGAAATGCTCCTCTAGTTCAAATTGCAGTGAAGGAAGCTGGAGCAATTCAAAAATCCAATGTGATCATTTACGTCAACGAGTAAACTTTTAAAGGAGAAACTATGGCCTCTCAGGCACTCTCAGGAGCAGACACGGTAAACATTAATGATCGGATCCTCACAGATCTGGCCGATGGGGACTGTGTAAAACTCACTTTTCCTAACGAAATTGCCAACGTTAAAACTGGTAAAAATGGAAATGCCATTTACGGTTTGAACGAAATGGGTAAACAATGTGAAGTCGAATTGCGACTTATTCGCGGTTCTGCAGACGATAAATTCATGAATAGCTTGCTCGCGCAGCAGCAGTTGAATTTCGCCGGAACTGTTTTGATGATTGGACAATTCATCAAAAAGCTTGGTGACGGAAAAGGAAACACCACCAGCGATACCTACATCATGAGCGGTGGGGTATTTGTAAACCAAGTCGAAGGAAAAATGAACGTGGAGGGCGATACAGAACAGAGTATTTCCATCTACAAGATGAAATTCTCGAACAGCCCTAGAGTGATTACGTGATAACTAGAATGCCCAGTGGTGCCGAGCTAAATATTACGCTCGGCTCCTTTCTCGAATCTAAAGCGCTTTATCAAGCGATTTTAGACGAGGCGAAAAATCTGAAGTTAGATCCGAAAGAAGAAATCGGCGTGAATATGATGAAAGATCTATTCTGTGCCGGTTTCTCCTCGAAGAAAATCGAGGACGCTCTTTGGGTATGCATGAAACGATGTGCCTACAAGGGAATGAGGATTGACGCGGACACTTTTGAAAGTGTCGAGGCTCGGGAAGACTACTTTTCGGTTTGCATTGAGGTTGCGAAGGAAAACGTTCTCCCTTTTACGAAAGCCCTTACGCGACAGTACTCTCAAATCTTGGAGAACCTGAAAAGCTCCCTCGCGTAAGGGTTGATAACCCGGACGAACTGATTATGTTCCGGCTTGTAAAATCCGGATACGGTACCTTAAGCGAGGTGAGACAAATGGACGCAAGAACAGTTCAACAAATTCTCCACTACGAATCTTTCTTAAACAATTTTGAACGCGCATACATTGAACTCCACAGAGGTGATAAGTGACGGTTGCAGAACTTTTCATCAATCTAGGAGTCAAAGGCGCTGACCAAGCCGTTAAATCGGTTTCAGCCGTCGACACTGGAATTAAGCAAGTCGCCTCCTCCTCTCTTGCCGCAAAAGCCGCAATCGTAGGAGCTATTTACGCGCTTGAGCGAATGACTGCAGCTGCAGGAACTCACGGCGTGGATTTACAGAAATTTTCTAATCTCACTGGTCTTTCGACTGATTATCTCCAACGTTGGCAATACATGGCCAAAATGTCCGGTGAATCTGCAGACTCCATGAAGAATTCCATTATGGGAGTTCAGGGTGCGATGACAAAAATGGCTTTAGGTCAAGGTCAACCCGGTGGACTTGCCGAGGTTGCACGCGTAGTTGGTGGACTTGATATAAACAAACTCCAAGACACGTTCTACATGATGACAAAATTGCGTGAATACGCGCAAAAAGAAAAGAACGTACCGTGGGCAAATCAAATGCTCGCAACTTTCGGAATAGGTCCCGACACGATTGCTACCATGCGTTCTTCAAAAATGGAATTGGACAAAATATCCAATGGGAACATTTTATCCGAAAAGCAAATTGCACAACTCGCGCGCGTGAACCAGGCATGGGAAAAATTCTGGCATACGCTTCAAATGGTGAGGGATCAATTAGTTGCTACTTATGGCGGTACCGCAATAAAAAGTTTTGAGAATGCATTTAAATTTTTAGGTGAAGTAGCAAAAAACCTTCAAGCTATTACGAAGGAAATTCCCATTCTCCAAAAAGTAATGGTAGCTGCAGGTCTCGCAATTGCCGCAAGCTGGGCTCCAGTCACGGCGACGATTTTAGCTTTGGTTTATGCGCTTAGCGAACTACAAAAATTCCGTGAAGGCAAAGAAAATATTTTCTCTAAAACTTACAAAGCGGGAAGTGATTTCTTAGGTGGTATATTTGGACCATCCGATAAAGAAAAATCCGGAATGTTGAAAGCGCAAAAAACGGATCAGGAAGGTTTTTTATCTAGTTTCTTCCGAAGTCTATTACCGAAACCTGAAGACGTGGTGCCTGGATTTAATCAAAATCAGAATGTTATTCCATTCGCTCCTAGACAGCCGCAAAGCGTGACGCCTGCAACAAATAATACCGAAGTGAATCAAACCATTCACAATCATGGAGTACCAGGCGCGGAAGACGCTTCCGAAATGTGGCTAAAAGAATTACGTGATTATGTTGGTCAAAATCCTGCTCGCACGAGGAATAATTAATGCCTATCGATATTTCTACATTATCGAATGCGACGACTGCGGCAACTGCCCTTTCGAATTTGATCTTGGTTACCCCTAACGAAAATAAAGGGTACCAACCTCAAAATCCTGCATTGTCATCCGATTCAAACGGACAGACAAGACGTCCACCGCCTGCAATTCTTTTTAATTACGAAGGCGAGCAAACCGTAGCGTTAGAATCGGACATTACGGATCATTACGTGGAAGACAATACAGCCGTGCAAGATCAAATCGCACTTCGCCCTATCGTTGTCACCACACACGGTTTTATCGGTGAATTAAATGACGTGGTTCCTGGAATTTTAAACCCGTTGAAATTTGCCGCTGACAAATTGACTGCCATTGCAGGGTACGAACCTCAATTATCCGTCACGGCACTCGTTGCGTATAACCAAGCAAAGTTGATTTACGATACTGCGGCAAACGTCCTTGACGTAGCAGTTTCCGCTTGGAACACGGTTTTCGGAACCAACGCTCAAACCAAGCAACAAAAGTACTTCCAGGATTTTTACGGTTATTTCAATCAAAGAACTTTATTTACTGTTCAAACTCCGTGGGCCATCTTCAATGACATGGCAATCAAAAGTCTCCGTGCCATTCAGGATGCTGAAACGAATATGATTACAGATTTTGAGATTACGTTTAAACAAATTCGGTATGCACAAAGTGTAACCACACGTGTTTTAAGCGCTGATTTCATGCAGGGAAGAGCCGCGGCTCAGGGATCCTTAGATACTCAAATGGGAGTTTCCACTCCTCCCTTGTCTCCAAAATCTTTTTTGGGTGAGATAGGAAATATTGCCTAATGTATCAAATCCAACAAATTACAAATTCACCCGCTCAGATTCACACTCTCATTCTGCAAGACGGAAGTGCGCTCACCATTAATATGAGATTTGTCCCAATGCAAAAGCGTTGGATCATCACGAGCATGGACTATGGTTCTTTTTCTTTAAAAGGACTTGCAATCACGACAAGTCCCAACATGCTTCACCAATTTAGAAATCAAATTCCATTCGGTTTAGCTTGTTTTGTGACTGGAAACCGTGAACCATCCCTACAGAACGACTTCCAAACGGAGGCGGCAATCCTCTACATTCTCAGTGAAGCTGAAGTCATAGAGTATTCCGAACTGTTAAGTGGATAATAAGTTTAAACGAAATTATGTCCTCACAGTAGAAACGGCTCCTCGTTCTTCAGAGTACATTACGATCAAACCTCCGTTTACGATTGAATTTGACGTTCAAAGAAATGCCTTAAGCTCGGCAAACGTGTGCAAATTTACGATTTATAATTTGTCTCAAAAAAATAGAGATCGAATCCTAAAAGACTGGATGAATCCTTCCGATATTCGGAAAGTATATTTTAACGCCGGATACGGTGACGGGCCAAACTTCCCACTCGTTTTTACTGGCTACATTAGCCTTGCGCAATCGGTTCGGCGTGGAGTCGACTTTCTTACTAACATAGAATGCTTCGACGGTGGGGATGCCTACTCCAACGCGAATTTGAGTAATACCCAATTTAGTAAGGGAACGTCCAATAAGACCATTGTCCAGAATATGATTTCTCAGATGAAACCGTACGGCGTTGAAATGGGTGCCGTGGGTGACATTCCGGGAACTATTTCACGTGGAAACTCTTTTGCAGGTAACGCCATTGAAAGTATCCAGGCGATAACTGGAGGCGCTGACAATAGTGGTTTTTTCATAGACAACGGGAAGGCAAATTACCTCTCTGACAATGAGCATATTGCGGCTACAGATATCCCAGTTATTAGCAGTGCAAGCGGACTTTTAGGAACTCCAGTTCGTGAACAAACTTTCTTGACGTTTGACATTTTGTTTGAGCCACGTCTTTTCATTGGTCAAAAAATTAAATTGGATAGCTTAACTGCAAAAAACTACAATACTTATTACAAAGTCATTTCTCTTCACCATCGAGGAATGATTTCGGAATCGGTTTGCGGAAATGCCACGACGACTATAGGCGTTTACCACGCAGGCTTTTTGACACCTGTAGAGGCTGGATAATGGCACCACCTTTTAGTAAAACAATCGCAAAACCAACACTAGCTTCGGCTTTGGAGCTTTTAAAAAAGAATATTCTTCTTTCTTTAAACTGCCACGCGATTGCGACGGTGCAGAGTTTTGATCCGGACGCTCAAACTATTTCCGCTACGATCAATTACAGTCAGACTTATTTTACTCAAACAAACGTAGGGAAACTTGAGGAAAAAACTCAAGAGTATCCCATTCTAGTCGACGTTCCGGTGATTTCATTATGTGGCG
Organism: uncultured Bdellovibrionales bacterium; assembly: GCA_937903155.1. Classification (GTDB taxonomy): domain Bacteria; phylum Bdellovibrionota; class FAC87; order UBA2466; family UBA2466; genus CALCZU01. Next base: position 25,067 of record CALCZU010000026.1, on the reverse strand, counting down.
GGAGCTCATATCTAAGCTTTCCAATAGAAAAAGGTGATCAGGCTCTTATTCTTTTCAATGACCGCGACATAGATAATTACGTCAAAGGAGCCTTTTCCGGAGCTCCGGCCACGTCTCGGCTTCATTCGATGTCCGACGGGATTGCAATTGTTGGACTAAATAAAATTTCTACTTTTGACGAAACCCATGCCAAAATTCAATGGGGAGATAACGGTCCGGAAGTAGGCGTAAGCGAAACCAAAGTTCTAGTAAAAAACACCATAGGAACTTTGAACGATTTACTTCAAGAATTAGTTAATGAAGTAAAAACGCTTGTTGCTCAGACTGCGGCTATTACGGTTACCCCTGGATCCCTCGCAGGTCCGAGCAGTCCTCCACTTAACGCGGCTGCGATTACTGCGGTTTCCGCTCAGTTAACTGCAACCGCCACAAAAATTGGTCAACTACTGGAGTAAAAAATATGATTGTCAGAGCACTCGATGTAAATGGAGATTGGGAGTTTGGAAAAGGTAGGAATAACTACAAGCGTAATCGTGATGCGGTAGCTCAAAATATCCAAACGCGTCTTATGTCTTTCATTGGGGATTGTTTTTTCCAAACAAATGCAGGAATCGATTGGTTCAATTTGCTCGGAAGTAAAAACCAGGTAGGGCTTAATTTAGCCATCAATGCTACAATATTGAATACCCTTTACGTTACCGAAATGAAGCAATTGTCACTCGTGGTGAACACTGATAGGCTCATGCGTGCAACGTATAGCGTAAATACAAGTTTCGGGTTTATCGTGAACGCGACAACTGAGTTTTCTCCATCATCCGTTCTTTTGACGGAAGGTGGAGTCGGAATCACGACCGAAGAGGGTAATCCAATTGAGTCGCAAGAAAGGTAAATCCATGAAAGCATTCCTAATCCTATTTATCTGTTCACTCGGTTTAGCCGATGTGAAAATTTCCCAACTAGACGAGGTTTCCCCTCCTCAAGTGACAGCAGCAGCCATTTTTCCAATGGTCAACAACGGCAATACTTACAAAATGCCCATCAGCACCATTCTTCAGACTCCAATGGTAGTTGAAACGGTAGTCAGTCCTCCTTCGGGAACTGCTACTTTAAATCAAGCGCCTACAACTGGAAATCCGTGGCGCTGGGTTAAACTATATTTAGGAACTGAAACACTTATTTTCCCAGTGTGGAAAGCTCCATAACCGAGGGTTTAAGATGCCTAATGTTATCGGCGTAAACGGCTTACAAACTAAAACGCAAGCGGAATTGGTAGCTGAGTTTACACTCAACTTCCAAACCATTTATGGTGCCGACATTAATCTGGATCAGGACACGCCTGATGGACAGATGATGATGATTTTCATTCAGTCGGTTTTGGACTTAGAGGATTTACTCACTCAAATTTATAACCAGTTCGATCCTGACAACGCTATCGGTGCGGTTCTTGATCAACGAGTTGCGATTAACGGAATTCAAAGACAAGCCGGAACTTATACGATTACCAATATTACGGTTGTCGTCTCTCAAGCCTTAAATCTAATAGGTCTTGACGATTCCGTCGTGGACGGAACGGATCCATTCACCGTTGCAGATAACGCAGGAAACCGATGGCTTTTGCAAGCTAGTCAAACTATTTCGGTTCCCGGCACTTACGTCTATTCTTTCCGAGCAGAACTTCCAGGCGAAGTTTTAACGACTCCCAATACCATTACCATTCCGGTGACTATCGTTCTTGGAGTCGTGTCGGTAAATAACCCGACAACGTATTCCACACTTGGAATTAATGAGGAGTCAGATGCGGCTCTTCGTATTCGAAGACAAAAGTCGGTTTCCCTTGCAAGTCAGGGATATCTGGCAGGACTACTTGCCGATTTAGAAAATATTTCAGGCGTCACGTTTGCTTACGTAGAAGAAAACGATTCAGGCGTCACCAATGGCGACGGCGTTCCTGGGCATTCAATCTGGGTAATTGTTGCCGGAACTGGCACTCCTTCAGAAATTGCAAACGCAATTTACAGAAAGCGAAATGCCGGTTGTGGAATGTACGGAAGCATTTCATATGACGTGACACAGGTCGACGGAAGCATTTTCCAAGTATTCTGGGATAACGTCACTCCACAGACTCTATACATTAAATTTACAGCCACATCACTTGACGGAATTAATCCTCCGAACATTGCCGCGATTCGAGCCGGTCTTGTCACTTCATTTGTTCCTGGTGTGGCCGAGGAAGTAAATATTAATGCCTTAGCAACTGCGGTGCAGGTGATTGATCCGAATACGCTCGTGACGAACGCAGGATTTTCTCTCACTTCCGGTGGTTCTTATACGAACACACTAACTCCTTCGGCAAAAAATAGACAATTCGCTGTCACCGAAGCGAATATTATTATCATCCCAATGGAATTAAGTCCAAGTAGCGCAGTCGTTGCAGCACTTGCAAGCCAACAATTCACCGGTCTTGGTGGATTCGGTTCTTATACCTACACAATGGATTCCAATCCAAGCGGAGGATCGATCAACGGAACTGGACTGTACACCGCTGGCGTGACCACTGGAGTGACAGACGTAGTGAAGGTAACAGACAGCATTGGTAATACCGCCACTGCAAACGTATCGGTCGTGTGATGACAACCGAAGACTTAATTACGTATTATGCAAAATTACTAATTTTGCAATATGTCGGGAAACCGAAAGCTTACGATACGATCAAGGCGCTCGTGCGCATGGTCGTGATGGATCAGTTACCCGTTGACGTTCAAGACGCTTTTGACATAGACACCGCCGTTGGAGTGCAACTAAACGTTCTTGGAAAATATGTAGGCGCTGATCGAAGTGGAAACGGTTTTACAGCGCCGATTACTTTAAGCGACGAAGACTACCGTTCTTTTATTCGGATTTGTATAGTGAGCAATAACAATGGGAGCTCACTTTACGACATTCAAACTTTGATCCACCAACAGTTTGGGAATGAAATTCTCGTGTATGACTACGCAAACATGCACATGAATTATTTCATAAATTATTCAGTTGGATCCCAATACTTGATTCAAATGTTTATCACAGAGGGAAAACTTCCAAAACCTATGGGAGTTAGGCTTGCGATTATTTACGCACCGACAAATCATTTTTTCGGTTTCAGGACGTACACGATTAATACTGCAAATAATTTTCCTTTTAACAGTTACACGGACTACCATATGGATTATCCTTGGTTGTCTTACATTTACGCTTTTGAATTCGGGAGCTAACTCATGGCAAAAATTACACGAAAATTAATGAAAATTTTTGGAAGCGGAGCTGGCAATCAGCAACGCGGAGTTTTCGGAAGCTTAGCAGCCGGTGCAGTTGCTTACTCAACTGATGTAGAAACAATCCAATCCTTAGGGGAATGGACTGAAGGTTGGTTTGCTGCGATCCTCGGAGGTAATTCGCCAGCGATTGAAGACATGAATTCCATGTCTTACGTTTACGCGTATCAGCTTGCATACCTTATGCAGCAAGGGATTGCGGAGTGGAACGCTGAAACAACGTACTACATTGGAAGTTTAGTTTCAGACACTTCAGGAAATATTTATCGTTCAATCGCAGACGACAATTTGAATAACGCAACTACTGACGCAACGAAGTGGGCAATCAATAGGTACGTTCAATCCATAGATTTTGTAAATTCTTCTATTTCCGCAACAGTCGCCACAAACGCAATGACTATTGCGCTGAAAGACGCCGCCGGAAACAATCCTTCCGCAACCAGCCCTTCTATTATCGGTTTTAGAAGTGCCACTGCAGCCACCGGTACAGCAAGCGATATTCTCACGACAAGTTCTGTGAGTGTAGTGATCCCGAGTGCCACCACTATCGGTACTTTAAGCGGAGTGCCTCAAACTTTATATGTTTACGCGGTAAACAACGCTGGCACGTTAGTTCTTGCAGTTTCAATGCATCGATTTGATGAAGGAAGTCTTCAAAGCTCAATTGCAATTTCTGGAGGGGCCAGCCCGACAGTTCTTTATTCAACTTCTGTATTTAGCTCGAAAGCCGTTCGACTTATCGGACGAATCACAAGTACCCAAACAGCCGCCGGCACGTGGGCAACGGCTCCGAGTGAAGTTTCAACTATTCCATTTTCGCCAACGGTATTTAACTCGTCAGCAATCGGAAATACCGGAAACGGTCTTGGATCAACCAATACGTCGGTTCGTAGATACACTAATATGACGGTGGTTGGAACCGACATTACCTATACAGACAGTTCTTCTTTAGGTGGAAGCTTCACCATTAACACAGAGGGTTTATATCAGTGTTTTGCTACTGACAATGGAACTAACGCATATGCGTTACTTGGATTTACAAAAAATTCAGCTACTTTAAATTCTTTCCTCAGTAGCGTGCCAGTGGCAAATAGAGTTACTTTTTCCACGGTAAGTAATAATAGTGGAACATGCCCTATTAATACCAGCGGACCGGTAAGGTGCGTACCAGGAGATGTGCTTCGAGTGCAAACCGGAACAGTTGCTGGTGGTGGTGACGTTAATGATACGTCGAATCAGGTGCAAATGAGTATTGTGAGAATTGGATAAAATTTATGGTAAACTTCAAAAACGGAGACAAAAAAATGAAAATTTTCTTACTGGCACTTTTATTGCCTTTATTCGCGGCGGCAACCCCATATTCGTTCTATGCGGACCTTACATCTCCACCGCAGGCCATGACGGTTAACTATCCTAGTCAACCCCAACTTGAATTGACTCTGATTTCAGGTCCTATGGGAGTGGTGAACATAATCAACAATTCAGCAAATCCAATTGAAGCGAACTGCAACGCAGAGAGGTATCCAAGTCCTGGCCAAAAAGGAAGTTTCGTGGTTATGGCTTACTCGACGATTACGCCACCGTATACTGGACTTTATCAATATCCATCTGGTTACAAGTGCTGGTTTAGAAGTCTTACTGGTACGATCAGCAACGGTAGCTTCCAGGCAATCGGTTGGGGAAAATAAAATACATGAAAAATATTTTTTTAATTTTAATGCTGACTGTTTCAGCATTCGCTGATGTTTCATTTATTGCCGGAGCTGCTAGCTGGAAATCCTCCGTTGCAAACTTATCTAGTTTGCCAGCGTCGGGTAATCTCGCTGGAGATTGTAGGTCAGCTCAAGATTCCGGAACTTCGTATTGTTGGAACGGATCTGCATGGGTTGCAGGTGGTGGTAGTGGTGGTGGAATTGCTTCTATCAATGGAAATACTACTTCCGCACAAGTAATTACTTCTGGAACTGCCGGAACTAATTTTTCGGTTTCAAGTTCCGGAGGTACAACTACTTTAAATTTACCTATTGCTTCAGCTACAAATACAGGAAAGCTATCATCGACAGATTGGTCTACGTTTAACGCTAAACAGGATGCGCTTACTTTGCCTTTATCTATCACCAATGGCGGTGCTGGCGAATCAATGGCTATGTCGACGATAACGACGACAGGCACCATCAACTCCCTCGCACCAACTACTGGACTCGTCCTCCTCACTGGCGCTTCCCCCACCATCAACGGAATCACTGCGCCCTCAACTAACCTTCAACTCATCCTCGTCTTTAATGGTTCAGGCACCCTTCAACTCACTAATCAAAGCGCAAGCGCCACCGCAGCAAATAGACTTATCCTCCCAGGCGCGACCGACATCGCCCTTGCATCCGGTCAAGCCATCACTCTTTTTTACGAAACAACAAACAGCCGATGGAGAGTCACCTCAAGCGGAGCACCCACCTACAAAACAGGCACCGTTACAGGAAGCGGCATCGTCTCTAACAACGGATCGACAAGAGGTGCAGTTTTTGTTAGCCCCGCAACCGCAGACTCAAACGGTGTCATCTCAACTCCCGTAGGAAGTGGATACTTTCAGGGCGACAGCTTTAGAAGTAGCGGAGGACTTATCCTCGCGAATGCACAATCCTTCACTCTTCACTCAACTACCGGCGCAGTTATTTATTTAGATTCTCAACAGCTATACAGTAACACTGGCGCCTTATCCGCAGATTGGAATGGAAGATCACTCTACTCCGAGGGAGGCGAAACCTCACTCAACTACAACGCTAGAACTCTTTACAGTGGAGCAAACGGATCCTCAATTAATTGGGACGCAGGAACCATCTATGACGGCGGCGGAGCCCTTAGCATCGACTACGTCGAAAGAAACTTAACCGACAACACAGGGCAATCAAGCATCGACTGGTTTAATCGAATCTTGTATGACAACGCATCAATCAATCGCCTGCAATGGAGTACCTCAGGTGTTTCTATAAATGGTTTAAATTATCCTACGTCCGACAATTCCAGTGGTTATGTAATGACAACTGACGGTTTTGGAAACCTGTCTTTGCAACCTCCGACCGGGGGAGGGAGTGTTGGAGGTAGTTCAGGGTCTTTTCAATGGAATAATTCGGGAGCATTTGATGGCACTGGCTATTTTTCTACCGACGGCACTAACATCACCATGAATTTATCAGGGGGATACTTTGCTTTCTCCCCACACACATCGGATGTAATATCAGTCGACGGTAGCTCCCGTATCAATGTTCCCGCAGGAAGCAAATCTGATGGCGCTGTCTTATCTTACTACTCATCTCAGCCAACCTGGATCAACACCCTTATCGATTCTTTCGGAGGAACATCAATCGATTATAATAATCACCTACTCATTAATACCTCCAATGTAACCATGTACAACTGGCAGTCAGGTTCATTTACTGACAATTCTGCAGTCGAATCTATTAACACGATTAGTCGGTCTTTAAAAGATTCCGCAGGAAATGTTATTTTGAATTTTAATACCGTTCAAACTTCAGCCGGACTTACGACCGCCGGATTTAATCAAAACCCAAGCTCGAATGACGTTTTTGCAGAAAGTACTTTTAGTGGAAATATCGGTGGAACAGCTTATTCAATTTCAGATATCGTTTATGCTTTAAAGACATATGGACTTTTAGCTCAGTGAAAAGGAATCTATGAAAAATTACTTTTTAATTCTGTTGCTGTTTACAGCGTCATTGTTTGCGGATGTATCATTTATAGGTGGATCGGCATCTTGGAAGGCTCCTGTATCAAGTTTGGTTACATTGCCATCGTCCGGAAATGTAGCTGGAGACTGTAGGTCTACTCAAGATTCTGGATCTATATATTGTTGGGATGGTGCCTCATGGGTCACTTCCGGTGGAGGGGGCGGTGGGATCACTGCTTTGACTGGTGACGTGACAGCTTCCGGAACCGGATCGGTTGTAGCAACGCTTGCAGCAATCACTAATTCCACTCTCACTACATTATCTGGACTTACTACCGCATCGAATTTATCGACTGTGGGAACCATTACTTCGGGAACCTGGAGCGGTACGGTTATTTCTGCTGCAAAAGGCGGCACGGGTGGAAGTTCCGCTGCATCGACTGGGATCGCTCATGTTTCATCTGGAACGTGGTCGTATTCAGCGGTTAATCTTGCAAGCAGTGACGTCACAGGAAACTTACCGGTTACCAATTTAAATTCCGGTACCTCCGCATCGTCTTCGACGTTCTGGAGAGGTGACGGCACTTGGGCAACGCCAGCTGGTGGTGGAGTTACTACCATGGCTGCTATCGGATCTTCACCGAATGCGAATGCAGCAACTATTTCTGGTTCGACTCTAACGATGCAGCCGGCTTCCGCAAGTTTTGGTGGGGTGGTTACAACTGGCACACAAACTTTTGCAGGTGCCAAAACTGTTACCAGTACATTTACAGTAGACACATCTGCGGGTACTTCAACTGGGATTGCTACTACAATCAGCGGAGCTACCAATGGGCATATCATTACAAATGCCACAATGGGTGCCACATCCAATGCAATGCACAGACTTGTGGGAACGGTTACCTCTCCTACAACCACTATTTATAAAGGTTATCTAGCAGATATTAACACTGGAAATTCAGCCACTGCTCGTACCGTTTATGGATATGACATCCAAGCATCAGGTGGTGGATCTGCTGCGACTCACACCGTAGGTTATCACTCTAGCATCAATGTGGCACAAGTTGGCGCTTTAAGTCCTTACGATTTAACCGGTCTTTACGGCGCTTACATGTCCGTCTTTGGAAATCAAACCACAAGCAATAACGGAAACGTCGGCTATGGAGCTTATGTCTCCAGCGCCAACCGTAACGTTGGTGCCTTCATGATAATCGATGCCGCTGGAGGAACTTCGGCGTTGAACGCAGGTTATATTTCGAACGTCAGTACTTCTGGTGCTTCCACAGCGGTTGGTGGATTTTTCAGATTAACAACTCTTACAACCAAGGCGGCGTTTGATACACTTCCGACTGTAAGTGCAGGTGCGGTGATTTCAAATGGAAATACCACAAGCCCTTCTCTTATCGTTCAAGATGACACGACAACTGTGTTTCAGGTTGCAGACGGCGGAGTTGTTACTATCGGATCTGGTACTTCCACGCAACACGTTTTAAATACTCAACTTGCGGCGAACGCATCAGGACTTCTTACTTTAGCAAACGCGCCTTCAGGGATTTCAGGGGATCCCGTTGGATATATTCAAATGACAATCAATGGCTCCACACGATATATTCCTTTCTGGTAATAAAATAAATTTAATCCTTCAATGGAATAGGAGAAAATTATGTCAAAAATTAAAATTGAACAAGAAGTCAGTAAAGAAGCTTACGAACTCGCTTCAGGTTTAAGTAATGCAGTTGATCATGTTAAATCTGCACTTGCTGACGGATGGCAACCTGGTAAAGATTTACCAGTCGTCATGCAAGCCGTTTTGATGGACATTGTTCCTGCAGTTCAAGGCGTTGATCAAATGAGCGCTGAAATGGCAGAGGATGAAGAGGCTTTCGTTACGGCATTCTTATTGCCTTTCAAATCACTCGCTTTCAGTTTATTGAAAAAGAAAAAAGAACAAATTAAACTTGCGAATGAAGCAAAACCTGCAGAAACTGTTGCACAAGCCGCACCTGCAGTTGAAGCTCCGGTGCAAGCGTGAGTTGGGTAGCGATCATACTTTGGATCGCCATCCACATTCCTGACTTCATTAAAATCATTGAAGCGATTATCGAACTCATAAAAACTCTTCCAAAAGAAGAACGCGAGTCTTATCGCCTAATGGTTAGCAGTGCGATTAAAACGAAAAACAAGCAACACGTTAAACGTTGTTTAACGGCTTGCAAATACGCTTTAGAGCAACCCGCTGCTTAATATGGAATGAAAAATCGACGTTTGGTTGGTCGTATTTGAATATGGCACCATCCAGGCGTGTAGTCTTTTCTTTCAACGTAAAAATCAAACTTGATAACGATGTCAGGATTGTCGATTAAAAATTGGTAGATCTCGCCTTTCGGATCGGCGAGGTCTACTGCCATCCCTTCACAATGCGACGATTTTGGTGATTTCGAATTAACCTTAAGTTGGTCTGCAAGAGACCTAAAACCGTAAAAAGTTCCTGGATTAAAATGAAATTTGTAACCGATTAATTCCTCAAATAAAGAGATCCGACGTGTGAGCTCTGTTAAATTAGCTCGCTGCACGTCGGATAGAGATCTCTTATTGGGATTTAACTGGTCAATGGTCACAATTTTTTAAGGTCTGGAGGCTCTCCCACTTGTCCTTTCGGTTTATCTTCAACTCCAAGTGTGTCCTTCAAATCTTTTACGACAATCTTTGCCGACTCTTTATTAGGATTCGGATCTTCTTTGATAGCCTTAATCACCGCAGGTGCCAGTTTCAAAAGCTGCAAACCGACATAAACAAAAGGTCCGATTCCACCCGGGAGTGCCATCACTATTTTTTCTAGAATTGCGTCTAACATTTTTTAGTCCTCGTATTCGTTGAGCCCGCTTCCATTATCTCTTTTTTTCTTGACAAATTCACGTTCTAATACGGCAAAACCGACCTCAATGCGTTGAACGCGATCTGCCATTTTTTCCAACTTGTCGTTGTGAAGCTTGTCAGAAAGTTGACGGGCTTTTTCTTGTTCTTCTAACCGAGTAGTTAGGATGGTAATCCCGGTAATTGATTGTCTTACGTCCTTAATGAGCCTTTTTACGGCAAACCACAAAGCTCCGGTGACCACAGATACAAATCCGCTCATCGCCTGCGGCGTAAGCGCAAGCTTCATAAAATCATCCATTTGCATTTTTTTTCTCTGTTTAAGGTAGGGGTATTTAAATTATATCACCGGTTTTGATTTAGCGGGAGCGTAAGGTGATGTGGAAAACATATTTTTTTGAGGGGATTCGTACCGCGCGATAAACCATTGGGGGAGGTGCGGACGCGCTTTATCAAAGCCCACTCGTTCGATTAACTTATAACACGACCAGCCATTTTTTCTTTTGGTTTTTTTCTGCTCAATCAAAAGTTCCTTGTACATTTTTAGGACTGGATCCACATCTTCTGGGAAAATTTCTTTGAGTTGGTCGTTCGATTCCTCTACCTGGATGGGTGGAGGGGTAACCTTTTCGGTGCCGCATTCTGGACACTTTACCCCTTGAAAAACGCAAAAACACTGGTCACAAGTCTTATTTTCTGAGGTTGTCGATTCGGTTTGCTTTTTGCCTTGGAGGTCAACTGCGTGCTCGGTCGTTGGCAAACCCAGTCGGTGAATGTTCCCGGCATGATCGAGCAATATACAATTTTGCTTTCCTTCGAAGGTTCTAGTACCTCTTCCGGCTTGTTGGATGTAGAGGTTTCTGCTTTTGGTTGGTCGGGCCATGATAAGAGCACCAAGACAAGGTACGTCGATACCAGTGCAGAAAATTCCGACATTACATACGACTTTCGTTTCACCGTGGGTGAGTCTATTAATAATTTGTTCACGCTCTTCATCCGTGTTATCTGCATCGCAGTGCTCTGCGGGGATCCCCGCAACCCTAAATTGCTCTGCCAAAATTTTGCTATGATTTATGTTTACTGCAAAGCAAATGGTAGGCAAATTATTTGCCAACTTTTTCCAATGCTCAATTATTTTTCCAGTCAGTTGCGTTCTATTCATCACCCTTTCTAAATCGTCGGTCACATAGTCCTTTGTTGAGCTGGAAACTTTCACATTCGTAAGTTCTGGTGTTGACGGAGCAAAATATCTAAAAGGAACTAAAAATCCTTGTTCTATTAATTCATTCATAGAAATGGGATGAACTACAGTTTGAGCTACGTGCGTGAGACTTTTGTCCACGTACGGTGTCGCCGTGACTGCGACAATGAATGCGTCCGGGTAGTCGGCGATGACCTCCCTGTATCCGTCGCTAATTGCTAGGTGTGCCTCGTCGATAATAATCAAATCAGCTTTTGGCCTTAATTTTCTCGCAATTAAAGTGTCCACAGAACAAACTTGAACCGGCATGGTAGGTTTGTAATTCCAATGTCCGGCCATCAAAACTCCGTGTGTAACATTTTCTCGGAATAGTCTTTGGCTTGCCTGATCTACCAATTTCCTACCACGCACTAAAATAACGGCATTTCGTTTTTTCTCAACCGCAGCTTTGACCATTTCACAGAACACGACGGTTTTTCCACCTCCGGTGGCTAGCCACAATAAAACTTTTTTGTGTCCTATTTGAAATTCATTTCGAATTAAGTCGATGGATCTGGATTGATATTCTCTAAGCACTTGTACCCCGTTCCCAAAAGCACCCAATAAATTGGAGAAACCCCTACCATACTGTCAGTGAAAAATCCGCAGATTAGAAATCCTAATACAGAGAACGCAATTGAGTAAACTCTTTTATCGCCGATAAAAAATGCAGATAGTAAAAAAATTAAATTCATTGTCAAAAATAAGAAACAAGAAATCCAACCCGAAGCATGAATCATTTGCAAGTACATATTATGTGGCCTGTCAATAATTGTGTGATCTCCGCTCCACCCCGCTCGCCTTAAACCTTCGACGTCATACTGGTTAAAGTACAAAGAAAAAGTGCTACTGCCTTTTCCAAGCGAAAACATCTCATTTCGGTTTATTAATGGCATTGTGTTTTTCCAGATGTAAATACGACCTGATAACGCCTTATCCTCTAACCGAAAATCAGACTTCCAATTTTCAAATTTATGAAAAATCTCAGAATGAAAAATTAATAAAAGTGGAATTAAAGCTAAAGCATCTTTTTTCTTACTAGGAACAAACCAAACGCAGGTCAAAAAAACCGAAAGCCACGCGGCGCGGGATTCGCAACCAATAGTGAGGAACAGTAAAATAACAACAAAAAAATATTGTTTTTTTACCATGAAAAAAGGCATTAAAAGGGAACAATACAGCCCTAGATGATTTGCATTCATGAGGGTGGACATGATTGGACGAGTGGATCCGGACAACTGGAATTGCGGATTAAACCCGGTGATAAGTTGTTTTATGATTGGAAAATTGTAAAACTGTCCGAATAAATAGCTTGAAATTCCGCAAAATCCGACACACAAAACCGAAATTTTAATGGCAATCGATATTTTTTTGTAGTCCGCAAAAGACATTGCTCCAATCATTAGGATTGGGTAACACAGAATGGAGTACCCACCCTCTCTGTAATTATAATAGCCATTCCAAGCAATGTTTGGGTACTCACTGAAGTAGCAGGATAGATATACCTCGATTAGGTATAAGATCGGAAAACACCATACCCATTTCGGTTTAGCTTTGAAAATTAATTTCAGAAAAATAAACGCAGCGCATGTAAAGAGTAGAACGTTTTTCCAGTAGCACCAAAATTCCCAGTAGGTAATGTAAAACCGGGTGATTTCAGTATTCACCAAAACTGGCTGAATGTGCATTACGACGGCAATGAATGCGACAAGTAGGTAGATCATTCGTCTTTTACAATATTAATCAAAGTGTCCAACATGTGTTGAGAAAAGTAAAAACAGCCCACGAGTATGAGTGAAATCAGAATGAATGGTGTACAAATTATTTTTTTCATATTCTGCCTACCGTTAAAAATAGACAACTCATGTGAATGGCCTGATCCAATCCAATCACTACAAAAAACCAATGACGTTCTTCTTTTTTCCAAAGGTAAGTAGTTGCTCGAGACGTACAGAAATCAGTTATCCAATGCATTGCTCCGTTCAATAAAGCAAATTTCCAACCGAAGTAAAAAAGCGGTAAAGAGTAAACTAAAATGTGAATGGAAAGCCATTTCACGTTTGAGCTTTTGTTGATTGCCATTTTATCTGTTTGCAAAATGAAATCGGCAAAAAAATGCAACCAAACTAAAATTAAAATATTTGTCAGCATTTATTAAAACCCAATCTTACGAATGCCTGGAGTTGCAATTCCAAAAAATTGAATTACCCAGATCAGAATAAAAATCGACATAATCCCTATAATGATCGTCCTCACAATAGGAAGCATTGGAATTTTGTAAGCCACAAGATACCCAATGAAACCGAACACAATTAATCCAATTATTAATGAAGCCATTTTATTCTCCCTTTTGTTTAAAAATTTTCACTAGCTCCGGCACCACCGAATTCGCCAGCGCCGCCGTCATCCCAAGTCTCGTGAACTGGACTTGAAAAGTCTTCCACCAATTCATGTGAAAAATCCTCTGCCACACCGTTGGTACTTAAAATTGTGTGGGCCAAAACAAGTGCCGGAACTGGATCCGGCTCTTCCTCAATTGCCGGTTCTTTTTTATAAAGAGTTTCCTGCAAGTAGTATGGGTTCTTCTTAATAAATATTTCAAATGTATCTTCTTTTGGTTTGAATATTTTTTTTAAAAATTTAAACATGTGATGCTCCTTTGTTTAAAATTTGCTGCGGGCCGGGCTTGATTCCGGCTACTGCACTTCTCCGACAGAGCCAGGCGAGATACTAGTTCTTTTGGCCGTCTTTCCTGGATGTGTGCAGCTCTTAGCGGTGTCTGTACGTGTCCTTCCACGCCGCCGCAGCTATTTATTTACTTATCTCTCTTTTTATAAAGACTAACTCCAAGAAAGATGATCACAACTCCAGTAATCGCTAGAATTCCATACAACCAGATCGGAATTCCACTCGGATTTACTGGTCCAGGTCCAGGACCTGGCGTCGGTGTCGGTGTCGGCGGCTTCGGAGTTTGTTTCACTTCGAAGTAGTACGCAGTATAAGCAACTGCGTCAATTCCCCAACGTGTTCTCATGTAGCCTTTTTCACCCCAACCGTTACCCCAGTTGTTCATCACGATGAGGTATCCATCTCCGTTTTTCGGTTTCCCGTTTACGAAAATGCAGTTTCCTTTTTCGTCGACTGAAGTTTCGCAAGAGTAACCAACCATGTTGATCATGTGGTTTATTGAATTAGCTCCGCAGTCGTTCTTGTCGAAAATACCGCCGTTGTAATTTCCCCAACGTCCGCATACCGCGACCGTAATTGACAGTACGTGGTCTTGAGAAACGACTTGCGCTAACTCTTCGAAAGTAGGAACGCCGTTACTAACCGTTTTATACTCGAGCGCAGTTCCTGCAGTGGGAAGACCTTTGCAACGGCCTTCGCTTTGTGTATATGGATCTTGCGACTCAAGCCAAGGACCTGCTCCACTTAAGAAACTTAATCCTGCATCTTCCGTACCACCATTACATCCCCACATTTTCGGACCGGGTCCGCAATTGTTAAGTAGGTAATTGAAAGCAAGGACACCAGGATCTTTTGACTTTAACATCAACTCAGAGCGAAGCGCTTTCGTAAGAGCGAAAGACCAGCACGAACCACAACCACCCTGATTTTCTGGAGGGGAAACGCGTGACGATAAATCATACGTTCCCGGAACAATCATGCTCCGTAGTGGTTCCCATTTCGCTAAGCGCTTTGGGGTGTCTTTCGATTTTTCAGTTCGAATAAGTCCCAACCCATGCACTTCGCCGGATTCGGTTTTAAATGTCAGCGGAGCAGCGAAAAGCTGCAACGATGCCATTAATAAAAGTAAGTATTTCATTTATAAAGTTCCTTTAATTTTTCATCGATTTGGTGATCAGAAAGACTATCCTTCCGAACGTTGACGTATAGCTTACCCCCAACCATCGCATACACAACATTTTTCAACTGCTCGATGGTTTTGATTTTTTCAAAATCTATCTCGTGCTGCGCAATATCCGACTGCATTGGCATTTGTGGCAATTGTTGCTTGCCTTTATCTTTGAAGTAAGCTGCATAAATTGCAATGCCCATCGCACAAATTATAACCAACACAATTCCGACTTTTTTGTAATCTATATTTTTCATTTTTTCTCCTGTTCTGTTTTGATTTCACTTGTCGTGTAATTTTTTGGATTCAAAGTAATTCCACGAGTTGCGAAATAGTTTAGTTCCTCTGCTTTCAAAAGAAAATGGTCCAACTCTTTCGAGTTGGGTACCATCTCTTTAGATAAGTCTTGAATCATGAAAGCAAGTTTTGCTCTCGTTGACGCAATCTTTTGCAGGCCTTCTTTTGTCATCACTCGGCGTTCCATTAAAACGGGACCTCGTGATTAGGCACTTGAGGGGACGACGCTTGCGCTTTTTGTTTCGCAGCTAAAAATTTAGCTTTAAAATTAACAGACGCAAGTTTCGATTGAATCACTTTCGGTTCAATTCCAACAAAGGCGGATCCACCCAAGTTATTCACCCACTTAATCTTAGGATAGGACTTCCCGTTGTATTCCTCTAATTCTACGACAAGCTTCACTTTTTTATTGTAATTAAGCGCCGTTGGATTTGTCAGAACACTATTTGCGTCTACCGAATCGTCTCCGTTAAATTCCAAAACATTTACAAGAGTGTCCATTGAATTTTCAACTGCATCCTGAGAAAGCCAGAACGCTCTTGAAAGACGTTCCCTACCTCCGGAAGATGGCTCTTCAAATTCAAATTCAACCTCAAGACCTAATGTTCCTTTTTTTGATTCGATAAATCGGGCTCCAACTGCAACCCCGACCTTTTCACCGGCTTGGATATCTCTGTAGCTCATGCACTCTCCTTTTTATTTGTTATTTCCACAAGTCTTTTGTGGATTGGTTTTAACTTGATTAAATCACTTCCTGCTTTCGAAATGGCTTCCTTCACGGCTTGCTTTTGTTTTTCGTCTGTAATTAGAGGAGTCAATTTTTCAATTTCTCCAAGCACATTCGTAGCCTCTTTAGCTCTGTCAGAACGAGTGTATTGAGTAAGCTCATTCCAAAAATTTTCCGTGAAAGTAAATTCGGGAGGCATTCCATATCGGTTTTTCGCCTGAAACGCAGGTTGTTTTACCGTATATAGAACACGTCTTCCGTCGGTCATGGCCCGAGCTTTGGTCGTCCCATCTGGAGTTTGGGTTAACGTATTAAACCGAACGAAAAACAGTCCGTCTACCCATTCACGCCATAGAGAGGAAACAAACTCATGGCACTTAATTTCAAAAGCGTCATAGTCTTCCATGGATCCGGGATCCTTTACCGGTTTTACGTGCGCGTGAGCCGTGACGATAATATTCATTCCCTTCTTTTCTCTTAATGTCGCTATTTCTTCGATGAGCTCTTTGTGCATAGTCTGGGATTGCCTATAGCCAGCGCCATAACCGCCATTGCAAGTAATAATGCTTTTCCCAGATTTACCAATAATTTTGGCATGAGCCAAAGACTCAACCCAATCAGCACTGTCAATAACAAGAGTTTTAAAATCGTGTTCTTCAGTAAGTAGCTGATGAATCGCATTCTTTAAACTGTCCCAATCCGTCACGTGATCCATTTCAATTACAGACTCACCATTCACATCTCGTAATTGATCCGTCCCACCTTCCGGTGAAATGAATATCGGTTTATCCGACTTTGCTCCTAGAGTAGATTTGCCCACCCCTTCCACGCCGTATACCATTATTCTTACAGGCTTGTCCGGATTTGCTTTTCTTGTTTTTAACACTCGATGCTCCTTGTTTTATGATTGTAAAAAAATATTGTTCTGCTTTTGCAGGAATCTCCTGACGGGAAAGCCATTTGTCAATAACTAAAGAAGACTCGTATCCCATAAGATATGCAAGCTTCGCTTTAGTGTTGCCATCTTTTTTTAGCCATTTTTTTAAAATAGATATTGTTTCCATGTTTGATGTTTTAAGTGTGAAATATTTTTATGTCAATATATTTATTGACAGAAAAATTTAATGAGTGCAAATTCATCAAATAAACAAAAGGAGCATCAATGACAAATCCGAATGACGCAATCAATGGAATAACCGACAGTACGATGGAAGCAGGTCTTACCAAGCGAGAATATTTCGCTTCATTAATGATGATTCAATCAATGAAGAAATTTTCTTACGTAGCTGATGCCGCAAAGTATGCCATTGAAGCTGCAGACGCTTTGATTAAGAGGTTAAACCGTGGGAACTCGTGAAGACTGGTTAAGAGAGAGAAAAACAGGAATAGGAACATCCGAGGCTCCAATTCTCATGGGAGTGAGTCCGTGGTCTACTCCAATGAAACTGTACGAAGAAAAAATTTCAGATTCCATTATTGAGAATGATGACAATCAATACGTAAAGGACATTGGAAACCGATTAGAGCCAAAATTAAGAGCCGCATTCGAAGAGAAAATGGGAATGCTGTATCCTGCGGCGAATGTGAAAATGGAAAAATATCCATTCTTGCGTGCAAGTCTCGACGGTTTATCAGCATGTGGAAAGTACATTATTGAGATCAAATACTCCGGTCAAAAAGATTGGGAGCTCGCAAAAATGGGACTGGTGCCTGATAAGTACTTCCCTCAAGTGCAACATGCTTTAATGGTGTCCGGAGCTCAGCTTGGGTATTACTTATCCTATCCATACGAAGGACGAAACGACGCAATTATTGATATGGAAAAACTTGCAATCGTTTTGGTAGAGCCCGATCCAGAATACATTTCCAGAATGCAAGCGATTGAAATTAATTTTTGGCAGGAACATGTCTTAAAAGGTATCCCCCCAAAGCCAGTGGACAAGGACTACGTTCCCATTATTGGAATGGCCGAGGTAGCAAAGGAATACAAAAAACTTTCTAAACAGATTCACGACTTAGAAATTTTGCGTGACCATTATAAGGAGATCATCCTTGAAAAAGCAAAAGAGTCAGGTCATACCCGTCTTATTTGTGCAGGAATTAAGGTTCGTCAAGAGACACGTGTCGGAGCAGTGGACTATGCAAAAATTCCAGAACTCCAAGGCGTTGACTTAGAAAGATACCGAAAAGCGCATTCAACTTATTGGAAATTTGAGGTGGAAAAATGAAATTTGAAGAATTCAAAAATCAGACAAAAATACTTAGAGAAACATTCGATAAAAATAAAAAACTTCATCCCGAAGGACTCTTTATTAAAAATCCATTAACCGGAGAAGTGATGAATATTTTTGATGATGAAACAGAAAAATTAATTTTACAGGCTGAACAAATTTGCAAGGAAACTAATTAAATGATCCAACCAAACGCAATTTACTATGACGGTTACCGGGTTGCCTCATTTGACGAGGACGAGGAAAAACAACTTGGCCATTGTCTCGACTGTGGGTGCGGACTCACCGAAGACGAATTGGACATGAAACGCAGTTTCTGTTTTTCATGTTTGCGACCAGGGGGAGATCGAATCGATGACTGAACAATTAGAAAATTGGTACCAAAAAGAAATCAAAGTGACTGAGGAGTCTATGACGTCTACTCACAAAAGACTCGGAGGGAGAGTCGCTCCCAATGATCCTACTTATAATTTCCTAGCCGGATATTTGAGTGGGCTAAAAAATGTTTATAAGAGAGTTGTAATGAGTGAGGCGCTAGAGAATAGGAGCGAGAAATAAGTTCTATGAAATACCTCTACCTCATTAAGGAGAAAAAAATGATCCAACTAATTCTTATAATCGCCCTAATGTTGGCGTCCTGCACTGATACGGACAAGGCTTCGCTGTCCTCGATTGGTAGCTCAGGCGAAATAACCTGCTATTCAGGCGGAAAAGTAATACTCAAAACTAAATCGACCGGCAGAATACAAACCGTCGAGGGATCTGATGGCTGGGAGTTTAAGGATGCGGCGAGCGGCAGGTTTATCCGCGTTAGTGGGACCTGTGTAATTGAGAATTAAAAAGCTGACCGATACCGACCAGTCGGTGCCAAACTGTTGAGTGGCAATGGGTAAATACTTTTGAGGGTTTCGGGACTCGACAAACTGCCCGTTTTCGCCTGTAGTCGGCCAGTTAGTTTTTAGGAGGAGAAGATGAGTGAAAATAAATAATTCGGGAGAATTTATAGGCACGGTATTGAGAGCGACTTTGTTCGGCAGTCTCATTTATATGGGCGGATGCAATTGGTATCTCTCTGTGGCGGGTGCTTATTGGTCAATCTTTTGGACGGAGGGTAAATGACTGAACCGATTGATAACGCGCTAATTAGATTTAAAGCGTATGCGCACTGGAAAAAACTTGAGCTAGACAAAATGGAATGGAAAGAGTCTTTGAATTCCGATTTGTACAATCACCAAATGCTTTTTCTGTCAGACGTAAACGCTCTCCTCGAAGCGATCGAAGTTCAGAGAAAGGCGTTGGAGCAATACGCAGACACCGCTAAATATAGCGACAACTTTGGTCGCGTAGCTGTTGAAGCCATTGCCGAGGCTGAGAGGATTTTAAAAAATGAGTGATATTGATTGGAAGAATCCGTTCAGGGGTAGTGATTTTGAAAGTATGAGCCCGCTATTTTCAGCGATACATGCGGCAAGTAAGGCAAACGCCCGCTTCCAAGAGCTTCTGAAGGAAGCGCCGGAAGTGTTTGGGGCTGTTGCCACTAAAAAAGCGACTTATACTCATTGGTGTCAGCAACGAAATCCACCAGACATTTGTAAGAAATATCCAGACACCCACAAAGCGCGGTTAGTAGCGATAGAGGAGATAGAAGAATGAATCAAGAAACATTCACGATAATAAATGTTATCTGCACGTTTACGTGTGTTATCTCAACGATGTTTTTATACGTTGTGTTTAACGGACTTCAAAAACATTTTGAGGAGGTTAAGAGGACGTTAAAAAATGACTGACTTTTTCAGTCGCTCGAAAGAGCTTAAAGAGAAGGCGATTAAACCTCCGTACAAAAAAAAGTGGGACGGGTCTTCCTTACTCACTGAAAAGGGGGAGAACTTTGTTTCGTTTGATTGTACTGAGTATACAGGAGAATACATCGTCCATTGCGTAAACACCCATGCGAAGCTTTGTGAGCTGTTGGAAAGGGCGCTCAAACAACTAGACGGTGCCGACTCATATAATCAAATGTGCATGAGAGAAATCCAAGCCGAATTGGAGAAGTTGAAATGAAATATTTTTTAATTGTTCTGTCACTATCTGCATGTTCTCACCAAAACAATGTAAGTCAGACGCTTGATATCGGTCTGCTCTTAAAAGACAATCCTGAATGTACTGGGCTTCTAAATATTCCTGCGTCCGAACAATATGCCATGGTAATCGTCGATAAGGATTGTAAAGTGTCGTGGACAATTACAAGACACGGCGCCTTACTATTTAAAGGTCAATGGAAATTAAACAATAAAAATTTAGGAGAGGCAATATGGAAAGCCTCAAAAGGTCCGAAAGAAAATACCGAAGCGAGATTGGTGGAGTTATGAAATATTTTTTAATTGGGATTTTAATTTTTTTAGCGATGCCAATATGGGTTCCTTTATGGTTATTAGCTAAGTGGTTACATTTAACTTACGAAATATCGAAAATGGTTGGTGAAGACGTATCTCAATGGTGTGCTGAAGCGGTTTACTTAGCTAAAATGGATCAAAAAGAAAAGGAAAAAATTAAAAATGAAATTAATAACAGACGGTAAACTGTGGGCGATTAAAAAAAATGCAGGTGTTTGGGGTTGGGATGGGTGGATGTTTTATTCCTTCACAGAAAATAAATGGTTCAGTGAAACTTATAAATTGAACGATTGTTTTTGGACGGACAAAGAGACAGCAGAAACTATTTTCAATAGGTTAAAATCATGAAATTAAACGCCGAACATAAAAAAATGGTTTTCATCTGGATTGGAATCGCCGCACTATATTTTTTACTAACCTTTTTGTGTGATCAATGGGACACTTCTACCTTCTTTGATTTAGAAGGCAACGCAGCTATCGAGGGGAGAATGAAATGAGTGAAGCGCTTTTTAAATGGCTAGTACATTTTGTATTTGCAGTGGTTTTTGTGTCGATTGGAACTTATTTATTGCCAATGGATACGAAGGAATTTTTTGGATTGTGTTTTATCATAATGGGTTACAACCTTTTGTGGTCAAGTTAAAAAATGGGATCCACCGCCGAACATCAAGAACTCGTAAACGCTGCGCACCTTGCAGCTGGTTCCCTTCCGCAAGTGAGAATTTGGAAACAAGTCAATGGCGTTTTTCGTTCTATCGACGGGAGTCGATTAATAAAAGTGGGACTTGTTGGCTCATCGGATTTGACTGGAATTTTATTGCGCGGTGGGAGACGACTCGAAGCGGAAGCAAAAACCGGGAAAGCTAAACAAACTAAAGAACAAAGATCGTTCGCGCATATGATTGTCAAGTACGGTGGAGTATTTATTTTATTTCATTCAGTAGAAGAATTTATTGAAAAACTTAAATTAGAAATGTAAAAATAAAAATCCCACGGCTGGTTTAGATATATATAAAGCGTGATGCACTTTCTGTATTGACAGCCGTGGGATTATATCCGCATCCTCTAGCATCGGAGAAAATTAGTGTACGACCTCAACGAAATTTACCAGCAAATGAAAAGCCATGGGCTAATGCCTGATGGTCTCCTAATCCCAGATGAAAAAATTCATAGATTCCGACTCGACGAGACAGACAGTAAAAATAGTGGGTGGTATACTGGTTTTAGAAACACTAATAATTCTGGAATTGACTGGTATGTTTTTCTCTGTGGCAATCACCGCACTGGGGAAGTCTTCAAAGCCCAGAGCGGAATAAAGCTCGACAAACAAGATAGAGCTCGCGCTGAAGAACAAATCCGAAAAGCACAGCGTCGTCATGTTTTAGAAAAAGAAGAACTCCAAAAAGCTGCCGCAAAAAAAGCAAAAGAAAAATGGGAAACATTTTCTGAGCAATTCGGAAAAAATGCGTACTTAGAAAAGAAAGGTTTCGAGGAACTATATGGAGCTCGTTTGGATGGATTTAATCTTTGTGTACCTATGCGGGATATTACTGGTGAGTTACGTAATATTGAAACGATTACGAGCGATGGTAAAAAGAAAGGTCTTTACGGTGGGCAAAGAACAGGACTCTTTCATACCATTGGAGATCTTGAGAAAGGTGAAGTAATTTATGCGACGGAAGGTTTCTCTACAGGAGTTTCAGTTTATGATAGCATGTTCCGTGCTCCTGTCGTTGTGGCGTTTAATTCTGGAAATTTGGTTTCAGTATGCGAAACCATATCTAAAAAATATCCGGAAAAAAAAATCGTTATCTGTGGAGACAACGACCAGTACCCCAACGAAAAAGGAGAAATAAATAATGTCGGGAAAATCAAAGCCGAGGAAGCAGCAAATATTTGTGGGGGGAAGTTCGTTATCCCGGAATTTAGAGAGACAGACGAAAAGCCAACTGATTTCTATGATCTATTTAGCAGTTGCGGACCAGAAATTGTTCGTAAACAAATTGAAGCGATTAAGCCGCAACTTCCCGTCGAAACCTTTGATCGAAACTACGTCGTCCACCACCCGTACCCGGACGAGAACGAAAAAAACTTTAGTCGAAAAGGCACTCTCGAAAACGTCCAAGAGCTCCTCAGGCGCTTACGAATCACTGTTCGTTACAACGTCATCTCCAAAAAAGAAGAAATCCTAATTCCTGGATCCTCCTTCACCATGGACAATGAGTCCAATGCAACTTTGGCTCACATCATCGACTGGTGCGAACGTGTGGGAATTCCCACTGGCAACTTAAAATCCTACATCACGGCCATTGCCGATAGGAATTTGTATAACCCCGTTGCGACATGGATTGAATCGGTTCCATGGGATGGACAGTCACGACTAAAAGACCTTTTCGACACGATTCACTCGCCCGACCATACAGGACTTAAAGAAACCCTCATGAGAAAATGGCTAATTTCGGCCGTGGCTGCGATTTACGAACCGGACGGGGTAAGTGCCCACGGTGTTCTAGTTTTGCAAGGAAAGCAATATTCTGGCAAAACCCAATGGTTTAAAAGACTCGTCTCGAGCCATCTCGAAGTCACAGCCGACGGGATGATTTTAGATCCCGACAACAAAGATTCGGTTTTGGCTTGCATTTCAAAATGGCTCATTGAGTTAGGAGAACTCGACGCCACATTTACAAAAGCCGATATCGCACGCCTAAAAGCTTTCGTCACAAAAGACCGGGACATCATTCGCCGTCCGTTTGCTCCCATGGACTCGCACTACGCCCGTAGGACAGTATTTTTCGCGTCGGTAAATGAAAAAGAATTTTTGAATGATCCTACAGGAAACCGACGGTTCTGGACTATTCCTTGCGAATCAATCGATTACAATCATCAAATTAATACCCAACAATTATGGGCTGAAGTCCGTGAACTCTACCTTCGTGGAGAATCCTGGACACTCGATAAAGTCGAAGTTGAAAACCTAAATAGTCACAACGAACACTTTGAAACCGTCTCCCCCATTGAGGAACGCATTCGCGATTACTACGCCTGGACCGAACAACCGGAAAACGTCCGCTACGTTTTTCAGAACTCCACTGCGGTCTGTATTTCAATTGGGATCCACAATCCTTCAGTAAAAGACGCGCGCGAAGCGTCACGTGCCATTCAAAAAATCTCAAATCAAAAGCCGAATCGGCACCGAAAATTCAACATGCCGCTCCGAAAAGACGCCTGAATAATTAATACCACGCATAAACGATACGCATTAATCTCGCCCAATCCCGATTTGCGCGCAACGATGACGCTTCGCCCTGTGCGTAAGCGCAACGATGCAACGATAGCAACGGTACTTTCCTAGAGGTTACCAAAAAAAAATATTACACTTAGTTTTTGTTTAACCCATTTAAGTAAATATATCGTTGCTATCGTTGCATATATATATAAGTATTTAATATAATTATAGTTGACGCGTTACGCTATGGTTTTTTTGTATCGTTGCACATCGTTGCGCTATCGTTGCGGTAAAAATTACACGATTTTAGGCGAATTCGGTTCCGGTCATTTGATTGTTTTCTTCTTTTGGTAGTCTTCAAAATATTTTTTACCGTCCTCGGTGACTTTTCCGACTCGAATTACCCAGCCGTAATCAGGAATGTATAGATCGTCCGGACATTTTGTACGTTTTTCGACTAAGCGATAAATTTCGATCAGTTCGGCAATTTGCTCGTCCGTCATTCCCTACCCTCCGCTTTCTTAATTGCATATCTTAACTTTTGCCCAATTGTAAGATGGCTCATCTTCTTCACAGGTTTCCCCGGCCTCAGCTAAGATACTCTTACACGCCTCAAGTAAATCCGGTGCTGCGGCAATGAGCTGAGCATCAGCCAGTGAGATCTCATAGACTCCGCTATCGGTATTTACTAAACGAATCTCTCCTCCGTCTTCATCTATTGTGTAAATTTCATCGACTATAATTTCCGGAGTTGGACCAAGTACGCATTCAAAAACCCTAACATACCAAGGTCCAGGCGTATGTTTCATTGGTCACTCCATATGTAAATAATTCCGGCACAAATAATCATTCCCAGGGCAAAACCAATGAGAAAATAGTTCACGTTTCGAATCTTTCAGTGTATTCGATTTCTAGTCGATTCCAGATCTCGTCTTCTAAAGTTTTTCCTTTAATAGAAAAAATTTCATTCACCCATTGGTCGGCTTGCAACCCGGATCCGTCGTAATAACATTTTCCATCGGGAAGTAAGTCACAATCCATTTGACGTTGGTCTTCGTATTGTGGCGTTAAAGCGTGGTAACCGACGTCGAATCCACTAATTCGGTTGAAAAAACGAGTTGTCGGATCCTTGTCTAATTCTTTTTGAACGTGAGGCAAAAAGACCGGAAAGTGGACCATAAATTGTGTCGCTCCCTTTTTACCCACAAGAATAAAGCAAACTTCCAATCC
>CALCZU010000025.1 GCA_937903155.1 uncultured Bdellovibrionales bacterium | reverse complement strand
TCGTTTGTCGACTCTTCGCAGAGTCCAAAATCGCAAAATACTGTTTTTGATCTTTATGCACTTTCCAGATGGGAATCTTAGTGAAAGCAGAAAAGCTTTCGATCGCTTTCGAAACTAAACCGTAACTCAGACGATTCTTAGGATCATTGATAAAAAGAAGAAACGATTGCTTCTTCTCATGCATCACCGGATAGAGAAGAATCGCACTGCCCGTAAATTTTCCCTGTTCTTCAACGACGAAGAATTTCACGCCATCTAACGCCGGAGTAAAAGGGTCGCGCAACGTTTTATCCCATGCGGTGCAAGCACGAACTGCACAGCCCTCGGGATTTCCCCAAAGCATCATGGCGTGAAGCGGCTGGTTTACAAATTTCAATTTTAAATTCGGTGTTAAAGCAATGGAGGCAACTGGAAAGGAATGTGGCTTTCGAATCTGGTTTGCAAACTCAATGGACGTATTTTGAAGCGCATCTAAGTCCGCAATCTGACTTTGAAAAGGCTTACACTGGACTTCGTCTTTGCCTGCATACGCTTTCAGTACCGCGCGGTAATCGTTTAATGCAGGATTTTTCGCGTCCACGATATTAACAGGGTTCAACTTTGACAAAGATCGATCGAGATCTTCTAAACCGGTCGCCCAAAGAATTCCTTGAGAAATGAATAAGATGAAAAAAAGTTTCATAGTTCCTCATCTTACTTATCGGCTAATCGCATCAGATTCACCTAACTCGAAGCGTTACATCTCGGGCATTTTATCTGAGCCTTTTTTCAGTCGTTTTGCGCGTCACTGAGCGAGAGGCAATTAAGCTTCTCACAAAATAAAAGGAAATTTATGAAAACGCTTACTTTAATTGGATTGTTTTTGTCTGCCCTCTCTTTTGCTAAAAACGCTCCGGTTACATGCTTCATCCAGACTGCAACCGGTCACTATCTCACAGCCATCGGCGGCGGCGGACAGACCACTGAAGCGCTCCATTCGGATGCCACACAAGCAAAGGCTTGGGAGAAGTTTACCTTTGTCGATGCAGACAAGGGCACACCTAACGTGACTTACGGAATCCGGACGGTAAAAGGCTACTACCTCTCGGCAGTCGATGGAGGAGGACGCATTCAAAACGTCATGCACTCGGATGCGACTCAGATTAGAGGATGGGAAGAATTTCAACTCTTCTCCCTCGGCAATGGTTACTACGCAATCCGCACGCTCGATGGCCATTATTTAACTGCTGTCGGTGGTGGTGGAAAAATCAAAGACGTCGTCCATACGGATGCAAAAAAAGTGAACACCTGGGAAAAATTCAAATTGAAATGTGGCGTCTGATTTAGCGGGGTATGAAAGGAGGGGTCCTACGGGACTTCTCCTTTTTGTTTTTGGGCGACGCTATTTACGAAATTGACTATGCAGTTTGTCTGCGAGATTTGAAACCGCTTTCACGGGAGAAGTTTTTCCCGTTTCAATGACTCTTAAAGCTTGAGATTGATAGGCTTGGTCTTTCACACCTAAATACTTTTCGACGACTTTTAAAGACACGATTTGGGGATACGCTAACGTGACGGCAGTTCCCATATCTTCGTGGCCTGAGTCCATTTTACTTCCGCTCGAACCTTGGCAATTCGCAAGGCTATAACAAGGGGGTTCGGAGAGAACCCCTTCCAAGAAGCGAAAATCGCCCTCCCCTTTGAGGTTTTTTCCTAAGAGAAAAACGATCGTTCCCTTTTCATTTCTTTTTTCAGCAGGGAGTGCGGAATATTTCTCGCGCAAAAGTTCTTTCTCTTTCTCAGAAAGATTTAAGAATTCGCTATCGAGCCTGGGATCGTTATCATTTTTGGATTTAAGAATTTCTTCCAAAAGGAGAATCTTTGGAGATTGCGTCGCGACCGCTGAAGGAGCCGTTGCGGCGGGGACTTGTGGATTTAAAGCAGTCGGAGCTTCATTTGATAGGGGCATTTCAGGCCGAGGGCTTGCGGACTGAGTGATTTCGGTTGAAGAATGGGATCGCCACATCCAAAGAATGATTAAAACAACACCTGCGCATGCAACGATCCCAAATTTCTTCATGAATCCTCTAATTACCGAGCGAGATCTTTTTGGATATCTGTTTTCGCAGCTCCAAGCATCCGACCCAACTGATCATCGCCGTAGAGACCGGCATCCATTTTCACTTTATCCGTGCAGTTCGTGCAGAACTTTTGGATGTTTTTCATCATAATTTGAGACGATCCGTAAGAACCCAATGCCGTTTTGTCACAGGCAGGTTCGCCGGCAAGTGTCGCACCCGTGAAGATGCTGACCATTTCTTCATTGGTTTCAGGATTGATGAAAGGTTTGGGGCAAGTCGCATGCGACCAGTTTCCATTTTTCACTTCCGTGTGACGGGATTCGTGAAAAACCACCATCATCTTCGCCATCAAAGGATGGTCGAACTTTGTATAGTTGTTGGTGAGCCAAACTTTGGACGAGCCTAAGAAAGGAATCACGCAAGCAACCGCTTTAGCATTGCCACCGCAGCTATTCATACCGATAGAAGTGACGCGATCGCCGAAGAACTTCGAATAGATTTCTCCGTCGACATTTCCAAAGATTTTTTCGTGGAGTGCAGAACCTTTTCCACCTTCAATCGATCCGATAAAAGCCAAATCAGAGGTGATTTGCTTTTTCAGTTCCGCCGGAACATTTGCATCAAAGGTGTAACCAAAACCCAAAGACGACACGACCCCAATAAAAGTTAAAAAGACTTTTTTCATATTCCCCCATGTATTTTATTTTTTATTCTGCAATTGTTACTTATTAAGCAAAGGCAGCCCCACAAGCCGAATGCTAAACAATTCAAACGAAATTGAAAGGCGCCCCGCGTTTAATTTTGAAGATTAATTTTATCGTCGGTTAACCGGCGAAGATTTTAAGAACGCCGTTCGATGAGTTCAACTTTGTATCCGGTCGGATCCTCGACGAAGGCAATCACGGTCGAGCCATGTTTCATCGGCCCGGGAGCACGCGTAATTTTTCCACCTAACTTTTCAATCTTCTGACAGGTGTCATAGATGTCAGTGACTCCAAACGCCATATGCCCGTAAGCATTTCCTAGCGCATATTCATGAGTCTCCCAGTTGTGCGTCAGTTCGAGAAAAGGCTCGGTATCTCCGCCCAGCCCTAAAAAAGCGAGGGTAAACTTGCCGTCGGGGTAGTCTTTTTTAGAATGTAACTTCAACCCAATCACTTCGGTATAAAACTGAATGGATTTAGCAAGGTCAGTCACACGGAGCATTGTATGGAGGTATTTCATAAGGGGAACATAACAATATACGCTCTCCCAGACAAGTTTACGGAAGAATTAGAAATCTAATGTAGCTCGTTCACCGAATTCCGTAAAAATTTGCCCAGCAAATTTTTATTGGAGGAGACGTGATATAAGCCCCGGAATTGTTCTCCAGTTTTCCAAAACAGTCAGAGAAGTATTTACCATGATTTTAGGTAGTTATGAAGCCCCTTCTAAACGGCATTTCCTCAGGAAATCGGTTCCACTCGTAGAATTGCCGCAGTAATCCCTGGAGAACAAATGGATTCTGTGGAGAACAATGTTCTACGTGCTTACTAAGCATGTAGAGTGGACTGCTCCGCCAAAACTATAATTCTTTCGAGAGCCGCTCTTGCCAACGGACTATTTCGCCAACACGGTGAGCCTAAATATTCAGCGACCTCATTCGCAAGCTCACGAGGATCTTTATCGCGTAGCTCTTCAAAATTCTTATATCCTAATCCTTCTAGTCGTTTGATCACAGTGGGGCCAACGCCTTTAAGATTTAGCATTGCTTGCCTCTCCAGCTCAGAGAAACATTTTCGATTATTGTGAGGCATGTTTTCCCGCCGTCCAACCCGTAGTTTTAAGAAATTTGAGACCATTTTCCATAGGAGATTTTTCAAGACTAGTGGCAACAGTATCATTCCATCGGTTATAAAAACCCATCAATGCAATGACAGCGACTAGTTCTGCACAGGCCTCATCATCGAAAAACTGTCGAAGTTCATTGAAATCTTGGTCTGTAACGACATTTGGCGTTTTTCCCGCTTTGTCTGCTATCCGGAGCGCTGCACGTTCTAATGCCGAAAAAGAAGGATGAGTTTCATACTGCGTAATATTTTGGATTTGCTCTAGAGGCAGCCCTTGCTCAATAGCCAACGAACCACAGTGGGCGATACAGTACATGCACTGGGCAGAACGAGAAGACAGATAGGCTATCAATAACCTTAAGGGGGTAGGAGTTTTGCCAGGTGCAAAGAATATCGCTCCTGTGAGATCGTTTACTGCTTTCATAACATGTGGCTTATGCCCCATCGTTAAATAGTCATTGGGAACAAATCCGAAGAACTCCTCCAGTTGTTGGAAAAGTGGTTCATATTCAGCAATATTTTCACGCTTAAGTGCAGTAATTCTGGGCATTTTCACTCCTATTATTCCAGTTTTGACGCGACTATAGTAGAAGTCTTCCCTTATTCGCTACTCGCGTTTGAGAAGCAGGGAGTAATGGAGAAGCATAAGAAAAAGCCGTCGCAAAAGCGTTCAAAGCACCTTTTTGATTCCATTATTGAATCTGCTACTCGCATTTTGCCGTTGGGTTATGCCCGCGCCACGACTAATAAAATCGCAGAACGTGCTGGGGTTAGCATTGGATCGCTTTATCAGTATTTCCCACATAAGGATGCGATTTTTGCCAATGTGCTTGAACGCGAACTCAAAAAGCAGATAGAAGAGATTGCGGCTTTCGTGGGCGAAGGTGAAAATAGAACACTTGAGGAAATTATAGATTTCTTGGTGGGGCGCTTTGTAACTATCTATCTGGGTCAGAAAGCTTTAAGTCGCGAACTATTCTTGAATGCCACTAAAATGGGGCAAGTGGGTGAGATTTTATATGTCAGAAATCAGGTTGCAGATCTACTGACTGAGTTACTCGTAAAGAAACACGATATGGATGCTGTCGTGGCGAAGAAGAAAATCTTTATTGCGTTAAATGCATTCATGGGTGTTATCCAGACGTGTTGTACTCTCAGCGAGCCTGCGATGTCGGAAGAAGAAGTTAAGAACGAATGTACACGGTTGTTGAAGGCGTATTTGGTTTAAGTCTTATTACTTTGTAGAAAGAGAGTGAGATTGATGACAATGAGGGCAATCATACACCGCGGGAACCTGACCCGAAAAAGCCAAAGGAACAGGTTTTTGTGTTATTGGACAGGTAACTACCATTCCAGTTAATCCGGAATTAAATTTTGCTCC